>CAUHBX010000154.1 GCA_959604475.1 uncultured Eubacteriales bacterium | reverse complement strand
ACTACAAATATAGAAACAATAATTGATAAGGTTATAATGCTTGTAAAAAGCGGAAAAATCAGAGATATAACCGATATACGCGATGAAACCGACCTTAAAGGCCTTAAAATAGCTATTGATATTAAGAAAAGCTCCGACCCGGATATGATTATGGCGAAGCTTTTCAGTATGACCTCGCTATGTGACTCTTTCAGCTGCAACTTTAATCTGCTTATTGACGGCAGGCCAAAAACTCTCGGCATGAAGGGAATTATGAAGGAGTGGGTTCGTTTTAGGATGAACTGCGTAAAGCGTCGCATAAAATACGACCTTGATAAAAAAAGCGCTAAGCTTCATCTCCTTCAGGGTCTGTCAAAAATACTGCTGGATATTGACAGGGCTATTGAAATAATAAGGAATACTGAAATTGACGCAATGGTAGTCCCTAACCTTATCACAGGCTTTGACATAGACCAGAAGCAGGCTGAATATGTAGCTGAAATTAAGCTTCGTAATATAAATAAGGAATACATTTTAAATCGTATTCAGGAAATCAGCGAGCTGGTTGAGGATATAGCAGACCTTAACTCAATACTTGAAAACGATATGAAGGTCAAGCGCCTTATAGCTAAGGAGCTTAAAACAGTGGCTAAGAAATACGGAAGCCCCAGACGCACATCCATTATTGCTGATACCGAGGCTGAGCAGCTTCAAGCTGAGGACCTGGTTGAGGATTTTGCAATCAAGCTTTTCCTTACGGAGCATAACTACTTTAAAAAAATCCCTCTTACATCTCTTAGAACAAGCCCTGAACAGAAGTTAAAAGAGGAGGACCGTATAATAAGTGAGATGGAATGTACAAACCGCTCGGATATAATATTTTTCTCCGACAGGCATAACGTATATAAAATGAAAGCAAACGATATTGCCGAGTGTAAAGCTAGCGGCTTTGGTGAATATCTCGCTAATATTCTTACGCTTGAGGAAAATGAAAAAATACTCTACTTTACAGCTACCACAGATTATTCTGGATTTATGATATACGCATTTGAAAATGGTAAAATTGCCAAGGTTCTGCTTGACAGCTATGCCACAAAAACAAACAGACGAAAGCTCGTAAACGCCTATTCGGCAAGGTCACCTATTATCGGAATGAGAGCTGTCGATACAGATAAGGATATGGTGCTTATTAGGGACAGGGATAAAGCTCTGCTGTTTAATACTGAGCTTGTACCGCTTAACGCCAATAAGACATCCGGAGGCGTTCAGGTATTTACCATGAAAAAGAAAAGTATAGCTACTATGCTGTTTTTGGCTGAAGAATTTATAAGTGATGATATTGAAAAATACAGAGCCAAAAAGCTTACCTCTTCAGGAGCCAGTATAACTGAGACTGATATTGAAAACAACAATATTCCCGGACAAATAAAGCTTTAGTTAAAGGGCCTGAAGAAAATTCAGGCCCTTTGCTTTTATAAATAGAATTTAACTTTTATTTCAGTTCCTTTTCCTTCCTCGCTGTCAAGGCTTATCTGGGCATTATGGCTTGCTGCAATATGTTTAACGATAGCAAGTCCCAAGCCTGTTCCTCCGCTCCTTTTTGAACGGCTTTTATCAACCCTGTAAAAACGCTCGAAAACCCTTTCCCTGTGCTTTTCGGGTATTCCTATGCCGTTATCCTTAACAGTCAGCACAACGCTCTGTTCCTCTTTTTTAACTGCGATTTTCACATACCCCCCGGCCCTGTTGTAGCTTATAGCATTATTGGCCAGATTAGTTACAAGCTCTTCAAGCATTGGCCTGCTGCCTTTTATAACCGCGTTTTTATCACAGTCATTTTCGATAGTTATGTCATGCTGAACAGCATTTTCCCTTAGTATGCGCATACAGTCTTCAACAACATTTGATAGGTCGATATCTTCATAGATGACTTCAACACTGTCAGAATCCAGCTCTGAAAGCTTAATAATATCATTGATAAGGCTTAACAGTCGGTCTGAGTGATGATGTATCTCGCCTGCGAAGCGCACAACAGCGTTCTCATCTACCATTTTATTCTCAATAAGCTCCGCATATCCTGAGATAACCGTAAGCGGGGTTTTAAGCTCATGTGAAACATTAGCTGAAAACTCCTGACGAACCCTCGCATTATTTAAAATATTTTCATGCTGTTCCTTAAGCATGTTTACAACGGGTATAAGCTCGTCATACTCGGGAATTTCCTTAAAGCTTATATCATCAGCCATTTTTTCTATAGGCTTTATTATCTTCTGAGTAAGTACTCGCGTTATCACAAAACATAAAACAGCCATTATAATTATAATCCCGGCTATGACCGGCAGAAGATTTCCGACAAGGCTGAAAATGTTGTCCGAATCCATTGCGACACGCATTACTCCCCCATTGTCAAGCTTCATTGCATAGTAATACGTATCCTCTTTAAGCGTATCGGATTTTCTTACAGCATATCCCTCTCCATTTTTAAACGCATTAATTATTTCCGGCCTGTTTTTATGGTCACTCATTACACCGATATCGGCGTAGCTGTCAAATAGAACTGTGCCATCGTCATCTATCCAGGTAATTCTCAGATTTTCCGAGTCTAAATCTGCCAGCTTGTCAAATTTTCCAACGCTTTCAATCATTCTGCATGAAACCCTAAGGTCCTCTATAACCTGCTGACGAATTATTCTGTTAAATACAAACGAAACCAATAATGCCGTTGACAAAACGGCAGTTATGGCAACGGCTATCATATACAGATTTATTTTCTTTTTCATATTAATCACCGGTCCTTACAGTTCGGCAACATAACCCACATTTCTTACTGTTTTAATTATGTTTCCAGCTTCACCGAGTTTCTGGCGCAGAGTTTTTATATGCATGTCTACTGTCCTAGACTCACTCTCAAATTCCACACCCCACACCTTTTCCATTATTATATCACGTGTAAGGACAATTCCCTCATTTAAAACCAAAAGTTTTAATAATTCGTACTCTTTATATGTAAGCTCGCACTTTTCGTCAGCTACAAACACAACACGCCTAACATCATCAATAAAAATATCCCCTATACGGACATACTTCTCCTTTCCTGTGACGCGCCTCTCCTCTTCTGTCCTTCTAAGAAGCGCCTTCACTCTTGCAATCAGCTCCATAACGCCGAACGGCTTTGTAATATAATCGTCAGCACCCATTTCAAGGCCCCTTACCCTATCCAGTTCTGTAGACTTGGCACTTATAAGTATTACCGGTATTCGCTTGGTATCAGGTTTTAAACGAAGCTTCCTTAATATTTCAAGCCCATCCTCATCAGGCAGCATTATATCAAGTACGACAAGGTCTGGCCTGTTAACGGCAAGTTTGTCATAAAAAGACCTTCCGTTTTCAAAAGTCTCAACATTATGCCCGCTGTTATTCAGCGCAATTGTCTCTATCTCACAAATGTTTGCGTCGTCCTCAACGATGTAAATAAGTGCCATATAAATACACCTCTATATAAATTATTCAATAACATACTTCTTTTTATAGTGTAAATAGCGTTCCTGAAAATCCTTGTTTCCTTCCATACCATGCTGTATAAGGAAATTATGGGTATCCATTTCTTCCTGGTCAGACTGAAGGACATATATAGCAATATTTGAGCAGTGGTCCGCTACCCTCTCAAAGCTTGTCGACATGTCAGAAAGTATAAATCCAAGTTCGGTTGTACACTCTCCCATTCTGAGCCTTTTAATATGCTTTTCTTTGATTACTATATTAAGGTCGTCAATAACATCCTCAAGAGGCTCAACCGTTACGGCAATCTCTTTATCCATATTTTCGAAGGCTTTCATCGTAATGTCAAGTATTTCTTTGACAGCATCAGCATATACTCTTATTTCATTCAACCCCTTTTCACTGAATGAAATACCCTTATCGTAAAGCTCTCTTGAAGCATCCAATATATTTACCGCATGGTCAGAAATTCTCTCAAAGTCATTGAGCGAATGTAAAAGCATTGATACTGTATGGCCTTCTTCAATTGTGAGATTTTTGCCGCTTATTTTTACAAGATATGTTCCAAGCTTATCTTCAAATCTGTCCACCTCATCTTCGATTTCTATAACCCTTTCGGCAGTATTTTCATCAAAGTACTCTATTAGCTCGATTGATTTCCCAACCGCGGTTTTAGCTAAGTTTGCCATCTTTGTAGCCGCGTTTTTACACTGCATAATTGCATATCCAGGGGAGTCAAGAAATCTTTCATCCAGCATCTGAAGGTTCCTTTCGGCTTCCGAAACCGGTATCTGTTTTTCCTTAATTGTCCTTATAGCAAGCTTCTCAAGTATATTGCCA
>CAUHBX010000153.1 GCA_959604475.1 uncultured Eubacteriales bacterium | reverse complement strand
CAGGAAAAGGTAATGAAAGAAGTATTTAAAGAGCTTAACATGAGTATAACGGACAAGCTGTATACGGTTAGGTCAGCTATAAGCGCAATAAGTCATCTCAAAGAGGAAATGATTTCGTGGGAAGACTACTTAAAAGAGGTCGATAAGTCTGATATAAGGGCCTGGAAAACGTCAAGGGTCTATGAAGCATATCAAAGCCGATTAATGAGAAACAATGCGCTGGATTTTGATGATTTGATTTATAAGACGGTATATCTTTTCAGGACAAGACCTGACGTGCTTTCTGTATATCAGGAGCGTTTTAAATACATAATGGTTGATGAGTATCAGGATACAAATACTTCGCAGTACGAGCTTGTAAAGCTCCTTGCTTCTAAATATGGCAATCTGTGCGTTGTAGGAGACGATGACCAGAGTATATATGGCTGGCGCGGCGCAAATATAAGAAATATTTTGGATTTTGAAAAAGATTTTCCAAACGCTGCGGTAATTAAGCTTGAGCAAAATTACCGCTCAACAAAAAATATTCTTTCTGCCGCTAACAGCGTTATAAGAAATAATAAAGCCCGAAAAGAAAAGACGCTTTGGACCGAAAATTCGGAAGGAAGCGTAATCCATTTATTTAGGTCTGAAAATGATATTGAAGAGGCTGTATTTGTGTCAGAAACAATAGATAAAAACGCAGTAGGCGGCAAGGCTTCTTACAGTGATTTCGCTGTTCTTTACCGAACAAACGCGCAGTCAAGGGCTATTGAGGATAGGTTTGTAAAAAAAGGTATTCCATATAAGCTTTTTGGCGGAGTAAGGTTTTATGAGAGAAAAGAGATAAAAGATATACTTGCATACCTTAAACTCATTGATAATCCGGCTGATGCTGTCGCTGTTAAAAGGATAATTAATGTTCCTAAAAGAGGTATAGGAGATAAAAGCGTAGAATCAGCAGAAAAAATAGCTGTAGAAAGAAATATTTTTCTTTTCTCAGCTCTTGGCAGAGCCGCAGAATATCCTGAGCTGAAAACAAGAGGTAAAAAACTTGTTGATTTTTATGACTTCATATGCGGACTTAAGAAAAGAGCAGGTAACATGCAAGTACATGAAATAATTGAAGCTGTTGCCGAAGAAACAGGCTATAAGGCTGAGCTTGAGGCCGACGGCAGTGATGATGCTATGATGCGTATAGAAAATATTGACGAGTTTATTTCTAAGGCTGTGGAGTTTGAGAAAACTGTCGAAGAAGCAACTCTTTCGGCTTTCCTGGAGGAAGTTGCCCTTGTAGCCGATATAGACTCATATAATGAAAATGATGATGCAGTAGTGTTAATGACGCTCCATAGTGCTAAAGGACTAGAATTTCCCTATGTGTTCATAGTTGGTATGGAGGAGGGACTGTTTCCTGGAAGCAGGGCCATATCATCTGGCGACCCTAAGGAAATGGAAGAGGAAAGACGGCTTTGCTATGTTGGAATAACCAGAGCCAAAAAGGAGCTGTTTATGACATATGCAATTCATAGAATGCAGCACGGCCAAATACAATATAATGCCCCATCAAGATTTCTTGCAGAGCTTCCTCCGGAGCTTTTGGATAACAGATTTAAACAAAAACAGCCTATTTCACCTAAGCATTGGCATTTTGGAGATAATGAATTAAAAAAAGCAGGAAATCCGTATAAAAGTGAATTACCTAAGCCTCAGAATGTTACAATAGATTTTATAGTAGGAGATAAGGTCAGAGCCCCAAAATATGGTGTTGGGGAGGTAAAAGCAATAAAGAGTGCCGGTGCTGACTATGAAGTCAGCGTTGCCTTTACAGGAAAGGGTACCAAAAAATTCATGGCCGGACTTTCAAAACTTATTAAAGTCGAAACGGAGTAATATAAATGGACAGGATGAAAGAGCTTATTGATATTTTAAATAATGCTTCAAGGGCTTATTATCAGGAAGACAGCCAGATAATGAGTGACCATGAGTATGATAGGCTGTATGATGAGCTTGTAAAGCTGGAAAAAGACAGCGGAGTTGTTTATGGAGGAAGCCCGACGCAGAGGGTTGGATATACGGTTCTCAGCTCTTTGCAAAAGGTTAGGCACGACAGTCCGATACTCTCACTGGATAAAACCAAGGAGCCGGATAAATTAATAAGCTGGCTTGGAGATAACGAGGGCATTATCAGCTGGAAGCTTGATGGGCTGACAATAGTTTTGACATATAATAACGGAATCCTTGAAAGGGCAGTAACTAGAGGAAATGGGGAAGTAGGGGAAGATATTACGCATAACGCGAGATATTTTAAAAATCTTCCTGGTAAAATAAAGTTTGACGGAGAGCTGAATTTGAGGGGCGAAGGAATAATTACCTTTACCGAATTTGAAAGAATAAACTCTGAGCTAGACGATGATGAGGTATATAAAAATCCCAGAAACCTTTGCAGCGGAACAGTGAGGCAGCTGAACAGCAAGGTAGCCTCAGACAGAAACGTTATGTTTTATGCATTTACGCTTGTCCGCGCCGAAGGCAAAGAATTTGATAAGAAAAGCGAGCAGCTGAAATTTTTAGAGGATTTGGGCTTTGATGTAGTTGAGCACTATATAGTTCGTGCAGACGATATAGAGGATAAAATAAAAATGTTCTCAGAAAAAATAGAAAGAAATGATTTTGCTTCTGACGGCCTGGTTTTAACCTTCGACAGTATAGCTTACAGTTCTTCCCTAGGTACAACATCAAAATTCCCTAAAGATTCAATAGCGTTTAAATGGAGTGATGAGCTTGCTGAAACTACACTGCTGGATATAATTTGGAATACATCAAGAACAGGCAGAATAAATCCAATAGCGGTTTTTGAGCCTGTAGATATAGAGGGTTCTACCGTAAACAGGGCAAGCGTCCATAATGTAAGTGTGCTTGAAGGCCTGAAGCTTGGCAAAGGGGACAAAATAAAGGTATATAAGGCGAACATGATAATTCCTCAGATTGCAGAAAATATGACATGCTCGGCAACTGCAAAGATACCTGAGGTCTGTCCGGTCTGCGGAGGGGAAACAGAGATACGCATGCTCAAGGAAGGTAAGGAGCTTTACTGTATAAATCCAACCTGCTCAGCTCAGAGGATAAAGGCATTAGTCCATTATGTTTCCAGAGATGCTATGAATATAGAGGGATTATCGGAGGAAACCATTAAGAAGTTTGCTGATGCAGGAATTCTGGATAATTACACCGATATATATTCAATCAAAGACCATCCTGAAATAATGGATATGGACGGATTTGGGCAAAAGAGTTTTGATAATCTCGTTGCAGCAGTCGAGAAATCAAGGACTGTACCTCTGGAGAATTTTATAAATGCTCTTGGAATAAATCAGGTTGGCCTTTCCAATGCTAAACTTCTGTGCAGAAATTATAATTACAGCATAGAAAATATAGTAAAGGCTGGCCAGGAAGAATTGAAGGATATTGAGGGCTTTGGCGAGGTCATAGCACACAGTATTCATACTTATTTCGCTAATAATGATAATTTAGAGCTTTTTAATAAAGCAGTTGGGCTGCTTAGTTTTGTTACACCTGCTGAAACTACAGATAAGCTCAGCGGAATAAACTTTGTTATAACAGGAGATGTAGAGATATTTAAAAACAGAAATGAAGTAAAAGCACTAATAGAGTCCCTTGGAGGGAAAGTTACCGGCAGCGTAACTTCGAAAACAAATTATCTAATAAATAATGATGTAAATTCTTCATCATCAAAAAATAAGAAGGCAAAAGAACTTAATATACCTATAATTACTGAAAAAGAATTTATTAAACTTACAGAATAAAAAAGATGGCAGACAGTATCTGCCATCTTTTTTATTGACAATATCGTACATCGAGATTATAATATCGTTATACGATATTGATAGTCGATATTGAGGTGAGCTTATGGCAAAAAAATCTTTGGAAATCTTAACCGAAACAATGTATTATGTACTCATGTCTCTGTTGAAAAAAGAGCTTTGCGGTACTGAAATAGCTGAGTTTATAGACCAAAAAACAAAAGGTAGAATTAAAATGGGCCCTGGAACTTTATATACTATACTTGCTAAATTTGAGGAGGAAGATTTAATTATAGAAACATCTATTGTAGGCCGTAAAAGAAACTACAGAATAACAATCAAGGGACGGGCAGTATATATTGAAGAGCTTGAAAGATTAAAACTGTGCGTATCAGATGGTGAAAGTGAGGTGTAAAAAATGATAAGATTATTTCCTATAGATTTTTATGATGTGGGTGCAATTGAGTCATATTTTCACGATATGGCGGCAGAAGGATATTTTATTAAAAAAAGCGGATTTTTTGCAC
>CAUHBX010000152.1 GCA_959604475.1 uncultured Eubacteriales bacterium | reverse complement strand
TGGAGGACATAGGATTGGCTGCTCCTCAGATAAGCTATGTGTTTTCTGAACTCAGAATAAAAGGGTATAATGTACCCAATGATATTTATACCGTAGCGGAAGCAACGGATGTTTTATATAAGTTTTTGAAGCAGGTGAAATAATGATAAGAGATATAACAATAGGCCAGTATTATCCGGCTGATTCGCCACTTCATAAGGTGGATGCCAGAGTTAAAATTATAATAACACTGCTGTACATAGTTTCTTTATTTATTATAAAGAGCTTTGTAGGCTATGCGATAGTAATTGCATCTCTAGCAATAGTTATTAAAATGTCAAGGGTTCCATTTAAATTCATGGTTAAGGGACTTAAGGCATTAGTGTTCATTATTGTTTTTACTGCCGTTATTAACTTATTAACTACTAAAGGGGACACTCCATTATTTACAGTCTGGCGTTTTACAGTTACGTTGGAGGGCGTTTATTTTGCAATTAAAATGTGCCTTAGAATTATGCTGCTTATAATCGGCTCTTCTCTTTTGACCCTCACAACTACTCCAATAAAGCTGACGGACGGCATAGAATCATTGCTGAAACCGTTTGCAAAAATAGGAGTTCCGGCACATGATATAGCAATGATGATGACTATTGCGCTTAGGTTTATACCGACGCTTTTAGACGAGACAGATAAAATTATTAAGGCACAGCAGGCAAGAGGCGCAGATTTTGACACTGGAAACCTGGCAAGCAAGGCTAAAGCGCTTGTACCTATTCTTGTACCGCTGTTCATATCAGCATTCAGGCGTGCCGATGAATTAGCTATGGCCATGGAGGCGCGGTGCTATAATGGCGGAAACAAAAGGACACGAATGAATGTAATGAGAATAACCTCAATTGACTATACAGCTTCTGTAATCTTTATGGTATATTTAGCTGTGCTGATAGCAGTTAGAATATTAATAGGATAGTACAATGAAAAGAATACTGCTTACAATATCATATGACGGAACAAATTATTGCGGCTGGCAGCGGCAAAAGAATGCAGCTACTGTTCAGGAAGCTTTTGAAAGAGCATCTTCGAGGCTTTTTAAAACTGACATAGAAAGCATTGGAGCAAGCAGAACGGACGCCGGCGTTCATGCCTTAGGGCAAAGGGCAGTAATAGATATTGAAACAACAATACCCACGGAAAAAATTCCACTGGCTATCAATTCTTTTTTGCCGGATGACATTGTAGTAACTAAAGCGGAAGAGGTGGATTTAGACTTTAACCCAAGATTCAAGGCGGTAAAAAAGACCTATGAATATAGAATTTATAACAGCACCTTTAGAAATCCGCTTTGCAGAAACTACAGCGAGTATGTAAGGGAAAAGCTTGACATTAACAGCATGTCTAGGGCTGCTGAAGCTTTTATAGGTGAACACGACTTTAAGGGATTCTGCGCTTCGGGGAACAGCTCTAAGACAACTGTAAGAAAAATATACAGCCTGGAAGTTAAAAAGGAAGCTGATTTTATAGTGATTCGAATATGCGGAAACGGATTTCTCTATAACATGGTAAGGATTATTGCGGGGACGTTAATTTACGTTGGCATGGGAAAGATAAAACCGGACAGCATTGGGGAAATAATAGCTTCACGCGACCGAACAAAAGCCGGAAAAACTGCAGGTCCTTCGGGCCTTACACTAATAAAAATAGTATATTGATTTTTGAAACAAACTATTGACACGATTTGGTCTTTATAATATAATAAAAGCTGTTGCAATGCCACTTTTAAACTCGTTAGCCCCGAGTTTGACTATATATTTATATTTGTTTTTGGAATTTAAGGGAGGTTTAACAATGAGAACAACATACATGGCAAAACCCGCCGATATTGAAAAGAAATGGTATGTTGTAGACGCAACTGATAAAACATTAGGACGTCTTGCATCGGAAATAGCTAAAGTATTACGTGGAAAGAACAAGGCTATCTATACCCCACATATAGATACAGGCGACTACGTAATCGTAATCAACGCTGACAAAATTAAAGTAACAGGCAAAAAGATGGATCAGAAAATCTACAGACGCAACTCCGGTTGGATTGGCGGCTTAAAGGAAACTCCTCTTAAGAGAATGCTTGAGACAAAGCCTGAAGAAGTGCTTACACATGCTGTTAAAGGCATGCTTCCCAAAAACGCACTCGGAAGAGCTATGATGAGAAAACTTTTCGTTTATGCTTCACCCGAGCATCCTCACGCAGCTCAGAAACCCGAAGTATTAGAAATTAAGTATTGAGATAAGGAGGAAGCGAAATGGTAGCAGCCAGATATTACGGAACAGGCAGAAGAAAATCATCCGTAGCCAGAGTTTATCTTGTACCCGGCAACGGCAAAATTACTATAAATAAGAGAGACATTGACGAATACTTTGGTCTTGAGACTCTTAAGTTAATCGTTCGTCAGCCCCTTGAAGCAACTGATACAGTAGCTAAATTTGACGTTCTTGTTAACGTTAAGGGCGGCGGCTTTACAGGACAGGCCGGCGCAATCAGACACGGTATTTCAAGAGCTTTACTTGAAGCAGATGCTGATTACAGACCAGTTCTTAAAAAAGCAGGTTTCCTTACAAGAGACCCTCGTATGAAAGAAAGAAAGAAGTACGGTCTCAAAGCAGCGAGACGTGCTCCTCAGTTCTCAAAGAGATAAAAACCCAAGAGATATTTACCCCGGAAATGTTCATTTTCCGGGGTTTCTTTATGTTTAAATTAATTAAAAAGCAAAAGGCTTTCACTAAAATTACCCATACATGACATACTGTCAATTAGTATGCTCATTTATTCGGTTTCCATTTGCAATGCTTAATTACTGATAGTATAATTAAATCAGTTAGGCGGTGGTTTAATGAGCATTGGTGCGGCAATTCTTGCAGGCGGCAGAAACAGCAGGATGAATGGACAAAGCAAGGCAGACTTGATAATCAGAGGAAAAGCTGTTATTGAAAAGATATATAATGAGATGGATTGCTTTGATGAAATTATAATTTCATATAACGGAAATGATAAGTACGGAAATATGGGGATTGTAATTATGGATGCCTATCAGAACTGCGGACCTATCGGAGGTCTTTATTCGGTTCTCAAAAACTGCCGTTCAGATAAGCTTTTTATTATTGCATGTGATATGCCTTTGGTAAGGAACAAATCTATACATATGTTTTGCAACCTTTATAATGTTAAATATGACGGGGCCGTATTAGTAGACCAAAATGGCCAATTACAGCCGCTGTTTGGAATATATAAAAAGAAACTATATCAATATTTTGAAGATAGGATTAAGGAAAAGGATTATTCTGTAAGAAAGGCCGTTGAGAAGTTAAAGTTTCAGTATATCAACTCAGAAACCATATCGGCAGACAATAATGAATTTTTTAATATGAACACTCCTGAAGACTATTATAAATTGACGGGGCATATGTTATGAGAATAAGTTTAGATGACGCAATTGAGATTATTAACAACAATATTCACTTCTTGGGGTTTGAGGAAATATCTATCTATGACAGCATGGGCAGAAGGCTTGCGGAAGATATTAATGCTGAATTAGATAATCCTCCGTTTGACAGGTCTCCATATGACGGATATGCCGTGAGAGCAGATGACACGGGTAATAATATCAAGCTAAAAGTAATTGGCTCAAGTATGGCAGGCAACCCATGTAATTTAAAAGTGAGCTGTAGCGAGGCAGTCCGTATAATGACCGGAGGGGTTATACCAGAGGGAGCTGACTGTGTTGTACCTCAGGAGAACACAGATTATGGAGAAAAATGTGTATTAATTAATAGGGAATTTCGTCCATATGACAATTATATAAAAAAGGGGGAGGACTTTTGCAAAGGACAGCTATTAATAGCTACCGGAACCAAAATTAAGTCTTCTGCAGCGGCGCTTGCCGCGTCTTCAGGAAAAAGTAATCTTAAAGTATTCAGGCAGCTTAAGGCGGCTGTTATTTCAACAGGAGACGAAATTGTAAATCCCGGACAGACCCTTAATAAAGGACAGATATACAATACTAATCTGATTTATACAGTCATGAGACTAGAGGAACTGGGAGTAAAAACTGTATTTGAAACATCCGCTGGGGATAATATTTCTGATATTCAAGGAAAGATAAAGGAAGCTTGTGAAATTTCAGACCTCGTAGTTACAACCGGAGGGGTTTCTGTGGGAACGAAGGACCTTGTACCCGATGCTTTAAATTGCATTGGAGCTAAAACATTATTTCATGGAATAGACATAAAGCCGGGGATGCCTACATTACTGGCTCTTTATAATACAATACCAATACTTGGCCTATCAGGTAATCCATTTGCAGCCGCAGT
>CAUHBX010000151.1 GCA_959604475.1 uncultured Eubacteriales bacterium | reverse complement strand
GGTAACATCCATTTCAAGCTCTGTACTTCCGCCCTGTATTTCCGTTTTGAGACATTTTGCCTGTGCAGGAGTTTTTTCCATGCCTCCTAAAATTTTTTCGGCCTCGCTCATTATATCATCAGCCTTTACATCCCCTCCGCATATTATTGTCATGTTTCCGGGTACATAAAAAGCACTGTGGCAGGCATATAAAATCTCAGGATTAATTTTGTCTACACTTTCAGCAGTTCCGGCAATTTCAGATGATAAAGGGCTGTCGGGATATAAGTTTTTCAACGCCGCGAAAAAAGCCTTCCAGTTAGGGTCATCATCGTACATTGCTATTTCATTTTTAATAATTTTCTTTTCATTGTTGACGCTGTCCTCCATAAAATAAGGCGTCTCAACAAAATTAAGAAGCAGTCTGAAGCATTCCATAAAATTATCTGCCGTCTTAAAATAGTAAACCGTTTTTCCTCCGTCAGTAAATGCATTGACCTCTGCTCCAAGCTCAGTGAATTTACTGCTGACATTGCCGTCTATCTTCTCAAACATCTGGTGTTCCAAAAAATGTGCTGTTCCAAGCGGTATTCGGTAGTACTTGTTTTCATGGTAAAATTCAGTATCAGCAGACCCAAATGATACGGCAACAGCCCCTACCTTAATATTTCTTTCCTTAGGCAGTATATAAACCTCCGAGCCGCAGTTCAGCCTATGGTGTATGGTTTCACAGCCGGAGGGACAATTGATTTTTACTTCCATATTGAATTTCCCTCCTTATTTATCGGCTGCTACTATAAATACGCCTTTTTTATTTAGCCCTTGTACAGCATTTCTAATGTCAGAAATAGTAATTGACTCTATGTCATCTTCTGCATGGTGCTCGACTGTTACGCCTAAAAGCATTTCATTCATGCATTCATTAATTTCACCGGTTCTTCTGTCCTTCATGGCCTTTAAATCCCTTAAAACAGCCTTTTTGGCAGAATCAAGCTGTTTTTCATCTATACAGCAGCCTTCTATTCCTTTTTCAATGAGCTTTACTGTTTTGTCTTCGCTTCCTGGCGCAACCCCTGCGTCAATAACATAAACCATTCTGAACCTCATAAGTCTGCCGCCGATATAGTAGCAGAGGCCTTCTTCCTGCCTTACGCTGTCGTATAAAACGGACGCGCCAGCTCCACAGAGAATTTCTCTGAGAACAAGGGCGGTACACCAGTCTTTACCCCATGCATTTAACTTGGTTGTATAAGCCATTGCTATCCTGCTTTGGCCGATACCTCTGTTTTCAGTCTTTTCGGCACAACCGCCTGCTTCCCTAACCTCATCAATCGGGAGCTTGTCCACGCCGTCTCTTCTGCTAATAAAACTTTTTGCAGTCTCAAGAGCCTTTTCATCCTCAATGTCTCCGCTAATAAAGATGTCTGTATGGGCTGATTTCTTAAGTTCAATATACAGGTCATTGAGTTCTTTTACGCTTATTGCATCAATATCTTCAATATACCCGTCACAGTGGACAGAAAATCCGTCCTCAGGATATACAATATCAATAAGCTTTTCAACAGCATACTGCGCCGCCGAGTCATTCTTCTCCATAAGCATTGTTTTCAGCCTGTTTTTTGCCTGTTTGAGAGCATCCTCATTAATTTTTGTTTCTATAATCTCTTTTAAGAGATTTGCTGCATGCTTGTATACCTTTTCCTGCGCGGCATTATCCGTAACACATTCCATATTTAAGGCAAGCAGCTGTCTTCCTCCCTTTTGAAGCACTGTTGCCTCAAATATTGCTCCGTACATTTCGGCCAAATTTTCCTCAAGAGCTGACCTCTCGCCGTTTTTGCCCAGTCTTAGGCATTCAGCTAAAAGTGAAATCCTTGTTGCGTTCTCCCTGGAGGCCGGTATTGTCCATACAATTGAGATAAAATTAGTATTAAACTTGTCTTCATTAAAGTAATGGAGCCTTACAGCTTCCGAAATTTCTGTCATTGCATCTAGCTTTTCATATTCTTTGGCTATCATAAAATTCACCTCATTGCTATTATGTCATTCAAAAGGTAAAATATACTTGTTGTTATATACGAAGGATGTTAAAATTTCTATTAAATATGACATTAGTATGGAGGTAATAAAATGGATATTGACAGAACCTTTGAAGAAATGAAAAATAAAATAGAGTCTCTGCGAAGGGCAGAAGCTTCAAGAGGCGAGGACGTTCCTATCTCATTGCAGATGGAAAGTGATTTGTATGCATTTTCACCTGAAGAAAAAAAAATAACCCTTTCTTTTCCTGTGCTGAAAAAAGAGCTTAATCCAAACGGTGCCATGATAGGCGGCCTTATATGTACTGCTATAGATATAACCTATGGAATACTTGTTTTTGGTCTGTGCGGCGGAGAAATAATACCTCCGACAATAACCATGACAACAAACTTTATCAATGCAATATTTGGAGGCGATACGCTTCTTGTGACTGCTAAGGTCGAGTCATGGGGCAAACGGATAATCAATATGTCTGCCGTTGGAGTATCAAAGGATACAGGAAAGACAATAATTACATCTACCACATCCTTTGTAAGCAACGAATCCTTTAAACTAAAAAAGCAGTGATGATTTCAGCCAATAAGTAAAAAAAGCTGTACGGTATAAACCGTACAGCTTTTTTTACTTATTTTATATAGGATATTCTGTCTTTTATAAGTGAATTTTTTGACTTAAGCTCCTGCGAGCCTTCAACAATACAGCGGACGGAAATATCCCACCAGGTCTCATTTACATCATTGTTTCCATAGGTATAAACAACTGGAGTTTCTTCTTTGGACATGTCCTTATTGGTTATTGTAAAGCTGACCTTACCGCTGTCATTTTCTGTAAAAGAAATTCTGATAGGAACAAGAGTATAATTATCGGCAGTAATCATTACAGCCTGTTTTCCGCCGTATTCGCCCCATTTGCATTCAATGGCGCTGTCCGTGTCATAGGCTATATCAAATACTCCGCTGGCATCATCGTTGTAATCGACAGGAATAACAAGCATTCCTTCATCTCCAACAAAGAGCTTCTCATACTCATCATTTGTTCTGTCAAATAAAAACAAACCGTTATCTGCCTCAATTGCCCTCTGGTTTTCAACAATCTCATTTAAAATATCCTTATAGAAAAGTTCCTTTTCCTTAAGCATATCGTTAAAGGTTCTGAGTGCTTTCTCCTTGCTTTCAACTACTCGTACATCAACTTTCGTCTTATAATAATTAGTTGAGGAAAAGCCCTTATAATAGAGATTAATACCTGCTGTTCCCCTTTCCCCTGCATGAAGGAAAAGAGCTTTTTGGCCGTCGTAATATCCCTCTGTCACTTCGCAAATCTTTTCCTTATCCTCGTCAATATCGACTTCAATTTCAAGCGTAGGGTCACAGTTAATCGGTATAACTATATCCTCTCCAGGCTTCATATAAACTGTTTTAAGCGCAGGTTCCGGAGCCTTAGAATAATCATTGTTATAATTGGCTCTGGCGGCCGCAGCTGAATATACAGAAACAGTCCTTGTCATTTCATTCCAGGTAATATCAATGTCCAGTCCATCCGAAATTGCACGCAGAGGAACATATACCATATCGTCCTCTATAATAGGCGCAATTGGTATTTCTTTAATTTTATCATCCAAAATCATTGTTTTTACGCCTTCGGTAAAAGACAGTATTATCTTTCCGTCTTTAATTGTAACCGTATTTGTTTCTCCGTTCCAAACAACCGTGCATCCCAGCTTTTCAGCTACAAAACGAACCGGAACCATAGTGTAGCCGTCGTATGTCAAAGCAGACGCATCAGCAATCTCATCACCGTTAACAAATATTTTAGCATCCGAATTTACAGCTTCTCCTGCATATACTGAAACCGACATAAGCATAACAGCGGCGCCGGTAATAAAATACTTACTAAAATTTCTCATATTTAAATCCCCCCGATGGATACAAAGCAGTAAAATATACCTATAAATAAATATTAATACATTTTTCAACATTATTCAAGAAATTTTAACTCTAGTTCGTCCTCTATTTTCTATTTTAGCAAGTATTTTTCTTTTTTCAGCAGTCCTAAATAAAATATATGCCCCAAAACCATAAAATAGGCTCCAGGGCATGCTGTTATTTGCTGCTTAGAACAAATTTTTATCCACATTAAACTCCCAGTTGTAAGGCTCGCTTAAAATCTCTATATCATCTCTGTTATCAAATTCTTTTAAGTATGCTTCTGACGCCTCAAACTCAAATAAATCAAGGGTATTTTTTATTCTAACTATTTTTATTTTATCAATATCCTGAACCATGCTTGTTTTTACGGCAATTTTAATTGAATCCAAGTCGCTGTTTCAATACAGCGGCAGGGCGGC
>CAUHBX010000150.1 GCA_959604475.1 uncultured Eubacteriales bacterium | reverse complement strand
ATAACACGTTTATATATTACAATAAACATTACAATTTGTAATCTTAGTATGGGAGCCACAAAAAATTATGGATTTTAAACACATTAGCATAAAAATAGACCCAATAACCCACAAAAAGCTAAAGGTGCTGTCTGAATATGAAAAACGTTCAATAAGCAAAGAGCTGCTTCATTTAATAGATATGGCTATTTTTGAGCACGAAAAAAACACGGCAAATTAGAATAGCCCAAACAAAAAGCGCGGATTTCTCCGCGCTTTTTTATCAGCATTTAATTACAGGGAACCTATCTGGAAGCACAATGCCGGCTCTCATTCTGATTGCCTCTGCATGTTCCTTAGCCTCTTCAAGTATTGCCTTTTCGTCAAGGGTAAGTATTACCCTGTCCTTCATTACCCACTCTCCGTTGCACATAACCGATTCCACATTGGATTCGTGCATTGCTGTCACAATATTTGCGATAGGGTCGTGCAGGGGAAGCATGGTGGCCGAATCAGGATTGATTATGATAAGGTCGGCCTTCATTCCCGGCTTAAGCGCGCCTATTTCGTCCTCCCAAAGCAGCGCCCTTGCGCCGTTTGTCGTCGCCATTGTAATAATTTCCTCCGCCTTTACAACCGTGGGGTCAAGCCTCCAGCCCTTATGAATAAGCGATGTTACATACATTTCGTCAATCATTGTCATACGGTTGTTAGCCGAAGCACCGTCTGTTCCAATAGAAACGCAAATGCCCTTTTTAAGCATTTTGGGAACCTTTGCAAAGCCGAGCACCCTCATTGCCGAAGCCGGGTTATGGGAAACCTTAACGTCGTATTCCTTAAACATGTCGATTTCCTCGTCGGTAAGCCAAACGGTGTGAACGGCAAGAAGGTTTTTGTCCAGCACTCCAAGGTTTCTCAAATGCGTAACTGTGGGCACGCCCTTTGTTTCCTTTACATATTCAACCTCGGCCTTCGCCTCGGCAACGTGCATATGTATGCCTACGTTGTATTTGTCAGCCAGCTCCTTTGTGCCAAGCACAAGCTCGTCGGAATCGTTGAACAGCGTCCTTAGGCCGAACCATACCTTTACACGTCCGTCATACGTATTG
This sequence comes from uncultured Eubacteriales bacterium, assembly GCA_959604475.1. Taxonomy (GTDB): domain Bacteria; phylum Bacillota; class Clostridia; order Lachnospirales; family Anaerotignaceae; genus Metalachnospira. The sequence continues at coordinate 3,285 of CAUHBX010000150.1, read as the reverse complement.
TTCCAGTCCTTTAAATCCTGCTCCTGTACGTCAAGCTCCTCTTTGGTTGTGCGCCTCCATACCGGAGGAAGGTTGTCGCCAAAATCCATTGAGGATTTTGCCAAAATACCCCTTATGCCCGACTGGGCTACAGCCCTGCACATGCTGGGCACAAACTGTCCGCCCGGCTCCGCTATTGTCGTTACACCCGAACGTATCTGCTCAACAAGGCAGAGCAGTGTGGATACGTAGGAATCCTCCGGCGTCATGCTTGACTCATATGGGAATGTGCGCTCCGTAAGCCATGTAAGCAGGTCAACGTCGTCTCCCATGCCCCTTTCAAGCTGCTGGGACGTATGCACGTGGGTATTTATAAGGCCGGGCATAACGATTTTCCCCTTGGCGTCAATCACCTTGGTGTCAGGGAAAATCTCGGTTTCATCAATTTTCCCCACTGCCTTTATTTTATCGTCAACAATAAGAACCCCGCCGTTTTCAAAAACCTGCTTATCATCGTTCATTGATATTATGTAGGCGTTCTTAATGTATGTTCTCTTTTCTCTCATAGCTATACCTTCCTTGTAAATTATTTAACCGATATAACGGGTTCGATTACATTTCCGTTAATGACGTCGACAAGCCCCTTGTCCGTAATGCCGTAGAAGGGAATGAAAATAAGTGTAATAAAGGCAAGCGTCATATAAGGCGAGCCCATTGTACAGCCCTTGGCGTGGAGGTCCTCCTGCATTTTTTTAAGTATCATCGCGCTTTCCTCTCCGTTTAAGTCTGTAAGCAGGCCGCAGATAGGAAGCGGAAGCTCATACTTAATCTTTCCGTCCTCAGCTATAACGATACCGCCGTTAAGCTCCTGTATTCGGTTTACGGCCACAGCCATATCATCCGCGCCTGAGCCTACAACAGTCACATTATGGTGGTCATGGCCTACGGATGTGGCTATTGCGCCCTTTGATATTCCAAAGCCCTTTATGAAGGACTTTCCGATGCTTCCGCCCTTTCCGTAACGCTCTATACAGGCGATGCGCAGAATATCCTCGGCTGTGTCAGGCTCGATAACGCCGTCCTTTACGTCAAGCTCGGCCTCAAGGGCGTCCGTAAGGAGGGATGTAGGCTTAGCGCCGATTACCCTTACTGCTGCCTTTGATGCGGATTTATTAACGCTTATAACAAGGTCATCAGGTGTGATTTCCTTGCTGAACTTAACTGTGTTGAGCATAACAGCCGAAAATTCAGGCTTTTTATACTCTATAAGGCATTTTCCGTTTTCAACGACACATTCACCGTTGGATATAACGCTGTCAACCGTACAGCTTTCAAGGTCTGAAAGGAATACGATGTCAGCGCATTTCCCGGGCGCAATTGAGCCGTATTTATTGTCAACCTTAAGGCTTTCAGCCGGGTTTAAAGTAACCATCTGAATAGCCGCCACAGGGTCAACGCCAGCCTTAATAGCGCGCCTTACCTTGTAGTCAAGGTGCCCCTTCTCATGTATGTGGAGCATATCTATGTCGTCGCTTACAAGGGCGCAGTGCCTTGTGTCAACATGGTTTTCAGTAATCATCTTTATGCACGCGTCAAGGTCCTGTGCCGCGCTTCCCTCACGTATAAGCACACGCAGCCCAGCCCTGAGCTTTCCGAGGGCTTCTTCCTTATTCGTGCTTTCATGGTCGCTGCGGATACCTGTTGAGGCATATGCGTTAAGAGGCGCTCCGTAAAGCTCGGGGGCATGCCCCTCCGCCGTTTTTCCAAGCCTTTCAGCCAGCTCAAGCATCCATGCGGAGGCCGGGCTCTTGTTGATTATAGGGGGATAAAGCACCTCGGCAAGGCCTACCGCGTGGGGGCCGTTAAGGAGCTTTTCAATCATTTCAGGATAAAGCGCCGCACCGATTGTCTGAAGCTCGCCCTCCTCGCTCATAAATGCGGGTACTGGGTGGAGAAGCTTAACGGGAAGCCCCTCGGACTCCTTAAAAATCTCGTTTATGCCGTCCTCACCGGCAACAATGGCGATTTCCATTAGGTCTGTGGCAACAGCCGTTGTGCCGTGGCTTACGAGCATACGGCTGAACTCCGTAAATGTAAGCATACTGCTTTCAAAATGTATATGTGCGTCAATAAAGCCGGGAACCATTATTTTCCCCGCTGCGTCAATTACCCTTGTGTTTTCCCCGATTGCCTTTTCCCCAAGCGCGCCGACAGCGGCTATAACCTTGTCAGCCACCGCAACGTCAGCTTCGTAAATTTCCCCTGTGTGGACATTAAGCAGCCTTCCGTTTTTAATGACCATATCGGCCGCGGCGTTTCCAAGCGCTACATCAATAACGTGATTGTTCATTTTTTCTGCCTCCTTAAATTATAATATCTTTCCGGGGTATTCTCCGGTGGTTTTCTTATCATGGTAAACAATTTTTCCTGCGACGATTACGTATTCAATGCCGTCGCACATCTGCACGGGGTCTGAATAGGTCGGCGTATCGTTAAGCCTGTCGTAATCAAATAATACAAGGTCGGCGTCATAGCCGTCCTTTATTACGCCCTTTTTGTCAAGCTTTGCCCTTTCGGCAACAAAGCCTGTTATTTTATGTATCATCTCAGGCAGCGTAAACAGCTTTTTTTCCTTGTGGTAATATCTGATAGCCTTAGGGAATGTGGCAAATGTTCTCGGGTGCGTTTTCTCCTCAAGGGTTCTGCACGTTCCGTCGGTTCCGACGCATATATTGGGGTTGGTAATTATCCTTACCATGTCCGCCTCGCCCATTGTGAAGTAAATGCCGTTGGCCTTGCCTCCGTTTGCTATAAGAAGGTCAAAGTATGTATCAAATGGGTCCTTTTTAAGCTCCCTGGCGTATTCGGCAACAAACTTTCCGTCGGCCTCCTTTACCTCCGGGCAGCCCGCGATAAATATATTTTCAAAGCCCCCGGCATTCAGATAGAAGTTATCGTAGCCGCAGTTTACATCCTGCATTTCCTCCTTGATTTTGGCCCTTGTCTTTGGGTTCTTAAGGGCCTCCACCATGCCCTCGACCCCGTTTTTCTCAAAATATTTCGGAGGTATGCATATGTTTAAGTCCGTCATGTTGGCCTCATAGGGGTACTGGTCAGCCGTAACAAGCATACCCGACGCATTGGCCTCGTCAATAAGGCGTATTGTCTCCTTCGTGGCTCCCCAGTAGGGCCTTCCCGCAACCTTGTGGTGGGAAATCCATACGGGAACCCCGGCGCGCCTCCCTATCTCAATTGCTTCCTTTACGGCCTCCACAACATTTACGGATTCGCTTCTCATATGCGTTG
>CAUHBX010000149.1 GCA_959604475.1 uncultured Eubacteriales bacterium | reverse complement strand
TAAATATGAGATTATAGAAAATAAAAATGATAAAGGATGATTACATATGCAGCTTGATATAATGCCTAACCATATTGAGCATACCTCAATAACAGAAAAAGTGGCAAACTGGCTTAGAATTTCAATAGTAAATGGGGATTTGATTCCAGGTACAAAGCTGACTGAGCATAAGGTAAGCAAAATGCTTAATGTAAGCAGTACGCCTGTCAGGGAGGCATTCAGAACTCTTGAGGCTGAAAATTTACTTGTTCATAACCCATACTCAGGAGTAACGGTTGCGGAAATAACGCCGAAATATTTAGTCGATATTTGTGAGATGAGAAAAATGCTTGACTTATGCAGCGTCGATTTAGTTATGGCAAATGCATGTGACGAAGATATACAAAAGCTAAGCTGTATAATTGAAAGTTTAAAGGAGCTTAATCCTAAAAATATACATATGGGTAATATAGAAGAGTCTGAAAAATTTATTAAAATTGAGTCAAGCTTTCATATTGCTGTATCGCATATAACATGCAATATCGAACTGGAAAATATAATGAGAAACCTTTTGAAGAAAGCTCATATTTTTCGGCTTATGCTCGTCAGCACATTTTCAGATACCGACCATATGGAGCAGACAATAAGCGAACTTAATGAAATTCTGATTTCTATAAAAAACAGAAATAAAAAGAGCTTCATTACTGCTGTAACAAAACATTATGAGAGAGCCAGAAATGATAATATGGAGCTTTTAAAAGTTTTGGACTGGGAAAAATAATGTAATAAATAATAAAAAAGGATACAGGAGTATCCTTTTTTTAATAAAATATAAATTATAATCTATAATAATATATTAACCTTTTTTAATAGTAAAATCATTTTAAAAGCAGAGGCTTTATGATATAATTGCATTTTGAACAGAAAGAGTTATTGGAGGTAAAGATATGGCACTAAGAAAGATAAGGACGGGAAATGACACGGCCCTTAGGAAGATATGTAAACCGGTAAAAGTGATAAACGAATCGATACTGACGCTTTTAAGCGATATGGCGGATACAATGTATGATGCTGATGGAGTTGGGCTTGCTGCGCCTCAAGTTGGGGTTATACGAAGGGTTGTCGTAATAGATATAGGGGAAGGACTGGTTGAGCTAATCAATCCGGAAATTCTTGAAACAAGGGGAACAAAACGTGACAGCGAGGGGTGCTTAAGCATACCAGGCGCTACGGCGGAGGTTATAAGGCCAGCTTATGTAAAGGTTAAGGCACAAAACAGAAACGGGGATGAGATAATATTAGAAGGCGAGGACCTTATGGCAAGGGCGCTTTGCCATGAGATAGACCATCTTGACGGAATACTTTATGTTGATAAGGCAATTGGCGACATTAAATACTGATGAAGGAGAGCGCGTATATGAAAGTTGTATTCATGGGCACACCGGAATTTGCAGTACCTACGCTTGAGGCACTTATTGAAAATCATAACGTTGCCGCCGTAATAACACAGCCGGACAAGCCTAAGGGAAGAGGCAAAAAAATGATTTATCCGGTTGTAAAGGAAAAGGCTATTGAGCATAATATTACAGTACATCAGCCTCTTAAAGTTAAGGATAAAGAGTTTGTAGATATTATAAAATCATATGAGCCGGATGTTATAGTTGTTGTGGCATTTGGACAGATACTATCAGAGGATATACTTAATATACCTAAATATGGCTGCATAAATGTACATGGTTCAATACTTCCGAAATATAGAGGAGCTGCTCCAATACAATGGTCAATTATCAACGGTGAAAAATTCGGCGGAGTGACAACAATGTATATGGCTAAAGGGCTTGACAGCGGAGATATGATTTTAAAAGCCGAAGAGAAAATTGCTGAAGATGACACATACGGTACTTTATATGATAGGCTTTCACATATTGGAGCTGATTTGCTTATTCAAACCTTGGATTTAATAGAAAAAGGGGAAGCTGTAAGGGTTCAGCAAAATGAAGCTGAGTCGACCTTAGCCCCAATGATAACAAGGGATATGGAACATATTGACTGGAATAATACGTCCCGGAATATTGTTAACCTAATCAAAGGCCTTAACCCACAGCCTGTAGCATATACAATATATAATGATGAAAAGCTTAAAATATGGTTTGCTGTAAAAGCAGAGGATAACTACAAAGGAGTTCCAGGTGAAATAGTTGGTGTGCGTAAAAAAGATTTTATTGTAAAAACTAAGGATAGCGCTGTTGTCGTTACGGAAGTGCAGGCGCAGGGCGGAAAAAGAATGACTGCGGACGCCTATATGAGGGGCCATGTTATTGAAAAGGGCACTGTTTTAATATAAATTGGAGGTAATGCTTATGCCTATGTTTTTTTATTTTGACTGGACTTATCTGGTTTTGGTTCTTCCTGCTATTATTTTGGCAATGGCTGCACAGGGAAAGGTTTCATCAACATTTAATAAATATTCCAGGGTTCCAAGCCGCATTGGGATAACAGGCGCTGAGGCAGCAAGACGGATTATGGAGCAAAACGGAATTTATGATGTTAGTATTGAGAGGGTATCAGGAAATTTAACAGACCATTATGACCCGGGTAAAAAAGTATTAAGGCTTTCTGACAGCGTATACTCCAGCAGCTCGATAGCCGCAGTCGGAGTTGCGGCACATGAGACCGGACACGCAATACAGCACGCAAGGGGATATGCTCCGCTTTCGCTCAGAAGCCTTATGGTTCCACTTGCGAATATAGGTTCAAGGCTTTCAATGCCGCTTATACTGCTTGGTTTGATTTTCAGTTTTTCATCAAGAATGGGAGACTCCTTAATAACACTGGGAATTGTACTTTTCGGGCTTTCAGTTATTTTTACGGTTGTTACGCTTCCAGTTGAGTTTAACGCTTCAAAAAGAGCGATAGCCTGTCTGGGTGACAGCAGGATACTATATGAAGACGAAATCGAGGGAGCGAGGAAAGTATTAAGCGCCGCTGCTATGACATATGTAGCTTCTACGGCAGTGGCTTTGGCAAACTTCCTGCGTCTGATAGTAGTGTTTGGAGGTAGGAGAAGAGACTGATGAAAGGGCGGTTAATACCGCCCTTATTTTTTGGAGAAATGATATGATAAATTATGATGCGGTTACGGATAAAACAAATATTTTGGATTTTTCAGTAAATACTAATCCCCTAGGAATGCCTAATTCTGTTAAAAATTTGGATGAATTTATTAAGTTAAACGAATTTTATCCTGATTCGGGCTGCACTCTGCTCAGGAAAAAGCTTTCGGAAAAATATTCGATAAAAGCTGAAAGTATATTGTGCGGGAATGGTGCAGATGACATTATATACAGGCTGCCTATTGCTATATGGCCTAAAAGCGCATTGATAGCTGCTCCTACATATGAGGATTACTCAAAGTCGCTGACTATTATAGGCTGCAACGTTGCTTATTATAAATATAAGCAGGAAAATGGATATAGATTTGATACAGGTATATATAATGCAATAAATTCTGATATAGTCTATGTGTGTAATCCTAACAATCCGACCGGGGAACTGATAAAAAAAGAATATATAAATGGACTGGCTGAAGTGTGTCAGAAAAAAGGGATATATCTAGTAGTAGATGAGAGCTTTATGGGCTTTATATCCAATGAAAAAGAGTCGGTCAAAAATCTCATATATAAATTTAAAAATTTAATTGTCATCGATGCCTTTACAAAAAGCTACTGTATGCCTGGATTTAGGCTTGGGTTTTGTATGTGTTCAAATGAAGCTTTACTTGAAAAAATTAAAGGCTCGGGGCAGAGCTCTGCCGTATCCGCATATAGTCAAATAGCCGGATTAATGGCGCTTGAAGACAAAAATTATCTGAATAAAACCGTTGAGTATATAAGCACAGAGAGGAGATATTTAATAAATAGTCTTAAAAAATCAGGGGTTTTTGTATATAGTTCCGATACAAATTTTATACTTATTAAATCCCCTTATTGCGGCTTTAGGGAACTGTTATTAAAAAACGGTATAAAGGCAAGAAACTGTGATAACTTTATTGGGCTGACTGAAGAACATATAAGAATATCAATTAAAAAACATGCTGATAACGAAAGGCTGCTTGAGACAATAAAACATATGATAAAATAAAAAAACTCCGGTAAAACCGGAGTTTTAGTTTATCAGGCTTTCCAAAGACCATGAAGGTTGCAGTACTCATAGGCAGCAACAAACTCGTCTCCGTCAGCAATAGCAAATACAGCTTCAGGTGCTTCACTGGGTTTAAGATATTTAATCTGACTGCCCTGCTTTGTTTCAACAGCTATAAACTGAATGCTGTGCTCCTCAAGCATAGGATGTGTAACAGAACCAACACTGACTGTAACTTTATTTCCATCCTTCTTTACAACAGGGACATGTTTCTCAGCAGC
>CAUHBX010000148.1 GCA_959604475.1 uncultured Eubacteriales bacterium | reverse complement strand
AGAAAGCCATTGAAAAAAGACAAAACAAACTTAAAGAAGGAACTATCCGCGGCATTTGAAATTCCCGGAGAGGTTGTATTGGATATGCCCCTTATAACAATGAAGGGCAAGGAAGAGGTTGTTATTGAAAACTACAAAGGTATAATAGAATACAGCACGGAAAAAATAAGGATAAACACAACAGCTGGCATATATAAGCTTACAGGAGAAGAAATGCTTATAAAATGTCTTGACTCCGATAATGTAATAATTACCGGAAGAATAAACTCAACAGAATTTTTGTGATAAATGGGGGAAACTTATGTTTCTGGCGTTGTGGAATTATCTAAGAGGATATGTTATCATATATGTTACCGGATTTTCGGTTGAAAGATTTATTAACCTGGCTGTAAACCGCGGTATTTTTATTTGGGATATCATTCCCGAAAGAAACCGGGTAATTATGAAGGCAGGAGTGAAAAGCACCGAAGAACTTAAGGAATGCGGCATTAAAACGGGGTGCCGGTTTGAGGTGGTCGGTGAATATGGACTGCCTGTTTTTTTAAAGCGGTGTGCTTCACGCAAAGCGTACATAGCGGGCTTGCTTTCGTTTGCGGTAGTAATGTATGTTATGTCATCATTTATATGGACTGTGAATGTAGTAGGAAATGAAAGAATAAAAGCAGACGACATAATAGAGTCATGCGCAGAAAAAGGAATTGCCCCAGGAAAACTAAAATATGGAATTGACTTATATGAAATAGGCGAAAAGCTTATGCTGGAGTATAAGGACATAGCATGGATTGCCGTTAATCTGAAAGGCACCGGAATAACAGTGAAGATTGTGGAAACAATACCTGAGACGGAATACGTTGAAAGGGAAAAGCCGACCGATGTCGTGGCTGATTCCGACGGCGTAATTATAAGTGTAGCAGCTTCGGCAGGAACGCCTGTTGTTAAAGAGGGCGATGAGGTAAAAAAAGGCGATGTACTAATCAGCAATGTAGTGCCCCTTAAGGATGGAGATACCCAGACAGGAGAGAAGTATGTTTGCGCTGCGGGAGAGGTTTACGCTGAAAAGAACTATGAGCTTGAAGGAAGCTCACCTTTGAATTATAATGAAAAAGTATTTACAGGAAAGACTAAAACGGATTATAGTGTTAATATAGGAAACAAAACCTATAATTTTATTACTCCGTCAAAACTTGATGAATATGAGGCAGTATCTGATGACAGGCTGACATTTTCAATTGGAGATTACACGGTGCCTTTTGGCATCAATAAAACGGTCTATGGTCAAAGGAATATAGAAAAAAGGAAAAGAACAGAAGATGAGGCTCAAAAGCTTGCTGAAAAACAGCTGAACGATAAAATCACAGCTCTGACAATGGAAACAGGCGGTGAATTGAGCCATATGATTACGGAAACACTGACGGATGAGAAAACTATAACTATAAAGGGATATGCTTCCGTTATTATGAGAATAGATAAACAGCAGGAAGCTGCTGAGACACATTATGAGGAGGTAACAGAATAGATGCCGCAGACAGAACGTATAGTTGAAGCTGACAATAATGCCATTTCTAATATTTTCGGGCAGTTTGATGCTAATATTTCGAAGATTGAAAGGGAAATGTCTGTAAAAATTGTCAACAGGAATGAAGGCATTAAAATTGTTGGAGAGGAAGAAAACTGCAGGAAGGCTGAACAGGTTTTAAGGGCACTGGTAGAAGCGGCCTCAAAGGGAGAAACAATTTCGTCCCAAAACGTGGACTATATGATGAACTCTACAAATACTGAGCTTAACGAGGTAGGGGCGATTTACAATGACTGTATCTGCCTTACGATAAACGGCAGACCTGTTAAACCTAAAACGCTGGGCCAGAAAAAATATGTAGACCTGATAAGAAACAATACAATTAGCTTCGGCATCGGTCCTGCGGGAACAGGCAAGACATATCTTGCCATGGCTATGGCGATAACAGCCTTTAAAAACAATGAAGTAAACCGAATCATAATGACCAGGCCGGCAATAGAGGCGGGGGAAAAGCTTGGCTTCCTGCCGGGAGATTTGCAGCAGAAGGTAGACCCGTATTTAAGGCCTTTGTATGATGCTCTTTTTGAGATAATGGGTGCGGACGCTTTTACTAAGAATATGGAGAAGGGGCTTCTTGAGGTGGCTCCTCTGGCATATATGAGGGGGCGTACACTCGATAACGCATTTATTGTGCTGGACGAGGCGCAAAACACAACGCCTGAGCAGATGAAAATGTTCCTGACCCGTATAGGATACGGTTCAAAGGCTGTAGTAACAGGTGACCTGACACAGGTTGACCTTGGAGACGGAAAACGCTCAGGCCTTATGGAAGCGGTAAAAATTTTGAAGGATATTGAGGATATAGGAATAATAACGCTCACGAACAAGGACGTTGTCCGCCATCCTCTTGTTCAAAAAATAATAACAGCATATGAAAAGGCTGAAAATAAGAAAAAAGAAAACCTTAATAACAGGAGACCGAGGTGAACTACAAATGACGCTTTTAATTGATAACAGGACTGATTTTGACCTTTCTGACGAAATGCAGACGCTTTTGGCCAGAGCCTGCAAGGAAAGCCTGGACTATGAGGAGTTTGAACCGGACTGCGAAATCAGCCTGTCTATCGTGTCAGATGAAGAGATACACAATATTAACAGGCAGTTCAGAAATATTGACAATCCTACAGACGTTTTAAGCTTTCCGCAGCTGACATTTGAAGAAGGCGAAGAGGCTGATGTCAATGAAAATGGGGAAATAGTTTTAGGAGATATAATAATTTCTATTGATAAGGCCAGGGAGCAGGCAAAGGAATACGGACACAGCCTGGAGAGGGAGCTGGCTTTCCTCGCAGTTCACAGTATGCTTCACCTTATGGGCTATGACCATATGGAAAAGGATGAAGAAGAGGATATGTTCCAAAGGCAGAAAGAAATACTTATAAGGGCTGGAATACCCAGAGAATAAGGCGGGTGTTTTTATGAAAAGCTGGGAAACGCTTGAGGGCGCATGCTACAGCTGCAAAAAATGCAGGCTTTGGGAGACAAGGTCTAATGTCGTAATCGGTGACGGTAACAGGAACGCCGACATTATGTTTATAGGTGAAGGTCCCGGACAGCAGGAGGACTTGCAGGGCCTGCCTTTTGTGGGCCCTGCGGGGCAGCTTCTGGATAAAATGCTGTCTGCCATAAACCTGAACAGAAACCAGGTGTACATAGCCAATATAGTAAAGTGCAGGCCTCCGGGAAACCGCGACCCGCATGAGGATGAGCAGGAAGCTTGCATGAATTATCTACGCTATCAGCTAATGCTTATAAAACCAAAGATAATAGTGTGCCTTGGAAGAATAGCGGCTGTGGCTGTTATTGACAGAGGATTTAAGATAACTAAAGAGCATGGGCAATGGACTGAAAGAAAGGGCTACTGGATTACAGCCACATATCATCCATCGGCTCTATTAAGAGATGAAACAAAGAAACGTCCTGCATGGGAAGACTTTAAGCTGATTAAAGCCAAGCTGGACGAGCTTAATACAAAAGAATAAGAGAGGTATTATAATTTGGCAGAAAAATTTTTCAGCGGCTTTGTGTCGCTTGTGGGCAGACCGAATGTTGGAAAATCCACACTTATGAACAGGCTTATAGGAGAAAAGATAGCTATTATATCAAATAAGCCACAGACTACAAGAAATAAAATACAGAGCATACTCACTAAGGACAATTATCAGATAGTATTCATTGATACCCCAGGGATACACAGGCCAAGGCATAAGCTGGGAGAATACATGGTAAAGAGCGCCGAGACAACATTGAATGAGGTTGACGCTGTACTGATGCTTATTGAGCCGGCTGACAGAGTGCTTGAGTCGGACAGGCTTATAATTGAGAAATTGGCAAGGGTAAAATCACCTGTAATACTGGTTATAAATAAGGTTGATACCGCCGACAAGGAACGTGTTTTTAAGGTCATAGATAATTACAGACAGCTTTACAATTTTTCGGAAATAGTACCAATAAGCGCTTTAGAAGGCACTAATACAGACGAGCTTTTAGAAACAATTAAAAAATACCTGCCGGAAGGCCCGCAGTATTTCCCTGCTGATATGATAACTGACCAGCCGGAAAGGCAGATTGCATCGGAAATTATAAGGGAAAAGGCACTTAGGCTCATGCAGGAGGAAATACCTCATGGAATTGCTGTTGAAATATCGGAAATGAAAAAACGCCCTGAGGGCAATCTTGTAGACGTGAGGGCTACGATTTACTGTGAAAAGGACTCGCATAAAGGTATTATAATCGGCAAGCATGGAGCTATGCTTAAAAAAATCGGTTCAAACGCAAGAACAGATATCGAAAGGCTTTTGGGTTCCCCGATATATCTTGAGTTATGGGTA
>CAUHBX010000147.1 GCA_959604475.1 uncultured Eubacteriales bacterium | reverse complement strand
ATGCAGGCCGGTGCAAATGTAGAAGCATTGGTAGAGGCGGCTCCTGCCATAGGCGGATACGGTGTGCATGCTGGTAAAATACGCCGTGCAGGAGTTCCAATTTTAACATCACATACTATTAAAGAGGTATATGGCGATGGAAAGGTTGAGGGCGTTATTATTGCTGAGGTAGATGAAAAATTCCAGCCGGTACCCGGAACAGAGAGGGCGATTGCAGCTGATACGGTTTGTCTTGCGGTAGGGTTAAATCCTATGACGGAGCTTGCGCATATGGCTGGCTGTGAATTTACATTTATTCCTGCACTTGGAGGCCATGTTCCTATGCATGATGACAATATGGCTACTACGGCTAACGGTATATATGTTGCCGGAGATATTACAGGCGTGGAAGAGGCTTCCTCAGCTATGGAAGAGGGAAAACTGGCTGGAATTGCTTCAGCCGCCGCATTGGGCTATCTGGATAAGGATAAAGCCGAACAGCTCAAAAATGAGGTACAGGTTCGTCTTTCAGCTCTTAGAACGGGTGCATTTGGCGAAAAACGTCAGAAAGCTAAGGTAGAGCAGATGAAGTGTATGAAAGAATATCTTGTGAAGAAAGGAGCTAATGAATGATGAAAGAGGGTGTAAGCTATACCGGAATTCCCAGTGAGGAAGAACTCAAAAATTGTTTTGGAATACCAAGTGAAGAGCGGATGAAAAAGGGACGTGTAGCTGTTATAGAATGTGTACAGGAAATTCCCTGCAACCCTTGTGAGGGAACCTGCCCATTCGGAGCTATTACAATAGGGAACCCAATTACTAATTTGCCGCATCTTGATGAGGAAAAATGCACCGGCTGCGGTACATGCGTGGCAATGTGCCCAGGTCAGGCCGTATTCTTAATAAATTATAATTATTCTGAAACCGAAGCTGAGGTATCCTTCCCGTTTGAGTATTTTCCTATGCCTAAAAAGGGAGATATAGTTGATGCAGTAAACCGTGCGGGAGAAACAGTTTGCAAGGGAACGGTGACAAACGTAAAAAATCCGGTAGCATATAAAAACACGTGTGTTGTAACGATTGCTGTGCCAGAGGCTTTTATAAATGAAGTCCGCAGCATGAAAAGAAGCCGCATTAATGAATCAATGGATGCGCCTGAGAAAATGGAGAGAGCAAGTCAGCTTGTCTGCCGCTGCGAGGAGCTTACCAGAGGCGATATTGAAAAGGCTATCGATGAAGGGGCAACAACGATAGACGGTGTAAAACGACGTACCCGTGCAGGTATGGGATTGTGTCAGGGAAAGAGCTGTGAACGCTTAGTGGCTCGCATACTTTCTGAAAAGCTTGGCAGGCCGTTGGCCGAATTTCTGCCGGCAACTCATAGAGCGCCTGTACGTCCTATTCAAATGGGTGTAATCGCTGACAATTGTGAAAAACAGGATTAAAAGGAAGGGGAAGAAAAATGAAAAGAGAGTATTTAGATTATGAAAAACGTCAGGCTATGATTGATTATCTGCTTAATCGTGCTAAAGAAGCAAACAGACCGCTTACTGTAGCCTTTGCGGATGAAACGAGAACAGTTATATCAGTGACAATGATGGACGGTATGGCTTCAAGAAGCGTAGGATTGGTTAGCAAAAAAGCTTACACAGCAGCTTTAATGGGGAAGCGTACCTCAGACTGGTGGGCTCAGACGAAAAAGCTTGGAATTGGCAATGACGCTATGGGAGACCCTCAGATGACATATCTTCCCGGCGGAACGCCTATTCTTACTGCAGATGGAGATTTGATTGGAGCTATCGGTGTTAGCGGCTGGGCTATGGAAGAGGACCAGATGCTGGCAGACGAAGCAGTAGAATATCTGAACAGTATTCAAAAATAAGGTATTATCGGGAATTATTTAGAAAAATAAAAAAGTTATAATTTGAAAAGGAGCATGGTATAATTTGTAATTTTATGAAAGGAGTCTATTATGATAAACGTTATTATTCCTATTTTGGTTCTAATTGGAATTGTAGTCATAAAGAAAATCCCGGTAATCGGCGGAAAAGTGCATTGGGCATTATTGATTTCCGGGGCAGTAGCACTGCTTACGGCGGGAATTTTCAGCCCTATGGCATGGGTGAATGCTTATATTGATGGTCTTAACCGCCTCTCATGGGTTATTTTAATAGCTATATTTGGCAGTATTTATGCAGAAACCCAGATTGCTATGGGAACAATGGACGTAGTGCTTGGTGCCAGCCGTTCAGCGTTTGGACGTTCTCCCAAAGGATTATATGTAGCCGGCATGATTACATTAATACTTTTCGGTTCACTTCTTGGCGAAGGCCTTTCTGCTGCCTGCGTAGTAGGCGTTTTGATTATTCCGCCGTTAATTGACTTAGGTATGGAGCCGGAACAGGTTTCAGCATCCCTTGTATTAGGCGGGCTTCTTGGCTCACTGTGTCCGCCAATGACTAATGCAATTGTTCTTGCGTCTTCACTTTGCGGCGCAAATTATGATGAAGTGTTGAAATGGTCATTTTTAACAGTTCCTTTCTGCTGTATAGTCATAGTTGCTTTCTATGCAATTCGCTGGATTAAAATAAAGTCATTACCTGAACATCTGATTCCGAAGGAAAAGGCTGGAACAATTCTTAAACAAGGCTTAGCAAAGCTTATTCCTATGCTCACATTGGTTGTTATAATGATTCTTGCATATGGCCCATGGAACAGCAAGGTAAATACTAATGTTATTACATATGTTTGGGGATGGCTGCAGAAGCTTGTAGCTAATATACCCTTTGTTAACGGTCTAGGCAATATGATTGTTCTTTCTCTGTTGACGGTTACAATAATCGCTTGCTGCTTTAAAAGCACACGCGAGTATGGAATAAAAAATGTTATTGTAAACGGCTGGAAAAAGTATCTTCCATGTGGTGCGGTACATCTCTGCTGTGCCTTGATGCTTGGCGGATTTTATGCTGCAGGTCTTATTGATACAATTTCAGAGTGGGCTAGTACTTTAAATACACATGCACTTAAGCTTGGCGGTGCAGGCGCAATGGGACTCATGGGAATGATTACAGGCTCCCAGTCAACAACACAGAATGTTGTATTATCATTCTTTGGCCCCGCACTTGTTGCTACTGGTATGACTCCTGAAAGTGCAGCCCTCGCAGGTGCTCATATAGCAATGGGAAGTCAGGCTTTCCCTCCTACAGACCTTTGCACAATTGTTGTCGCTCCGTTGGTTGCAGGCGTTATCGGCAAAAAATGCGATTATGTAAAATCAATGATGAAATCCCTTCCTGGCTTCTTATTCTTATATGGCTTCGGAATACTGTTGTTATTCTTTACTTTTGCTTAGAAATGTATTATGAAAGGAGAAAAGTAGTATGGCAATTGTTTATGGCAATACAACAAACTACGGGCAGAAAATAGGAATTTTAATGCTTAGCACTCACTTTCCTAGAGTACCTGGTGATGTAGGAAATGCCACAAGCTTTCCTTTTCCGGTAGTTTATCGCACTGTTAAGGAGGCCACTGCCGAGACTGTTGTTAATCAGCAGGACCCTGCGCTTATAGAGCCGTTTTGTCAGGCAGCCAGAGAGCTTGAGGCTGAGGGGTGCAAATGTATAGTGACAAGCTGTGGATTTATGGCGATTTTCCATCGTGAACTTGCCGCGGCAGTCAATATTCCTGTTATTTCATCAAGCCTGCTTCAGGCCCGCTTAGTAAGCTCTATGCTTGCGCCAAGCAAAAAGGTTGGAATTATTACAGCAAAGGCAATGTCCCTTGGCGAAAAGCATTTTGAAGGCGTAGGGATTACTGACGTAAATAAAGTGGTTTATGGAATTGAAAATACAGAATTTGGAAAAACATTTTTTGATGACACAAACTTTATTGATTTAGATTTAGCTGAGGAGGAAATGATAAAGGTAGCAAAACGTATGGTAGAGGAGAACCCTGATGTTGGAGCTATAGTTCTTGAATGTACCAATATGCCGCCGTTTACAAGGGCAGTGCAAAAAGCTACAGGATTGCCGGTTTTTGATATTATAGGTCTGATTAAATATATACATGATGCCTTAGCGCCGACAGGCTATAACGGCTATATGTAAATATAATAATTAAGGAGAATGCTATGAAAATTACAAGCATAGATGTATATGACTTTGCCAAATGCTTATATTATGAGGATTGTGCTCCTATTTGCATTCGTATAAATACAGATGCGGGAATCTGCGGATTTGGCGAAGTTGGTCTTGCATACGGAAATGCACATTATGCTGGAGTAGGAATCATTAAAGATTTCGGAAAGCTGATTATAGGTATGGACCCTCTTAATTCGGAGGCAATCCGTGAAAAATTATTCCGTACAACCTTCTGGGGTATGGGCGGAGGAACAGTGATTAATGCAGGAATGAGCGCAATTGATATTGCTCTTTGGGA
>CAUHBX010000146.1 GCA_959604475.1 uncultured Eubacteriales bacterium | reverse complement strand
ACATTTGTTATAAGGGATTCAAAAGCAAAGGCGATACGTTCCTCATCCCTTCCGATTGGAATGTTAAAATATTTCGATATGGACAGGGCGGAATTCAAACTGAAGAAAAACGATATAATCCTCATGCTGACCGACGGGGCGGCTGAGGTCATTGACAGGGACGGAATGTCTGACATAATTCTGACGGAACTGATGGAGAATAATAAAATGAAGGACCCCAAGGACATAGCCGATTATGTATTGGAAAGCCTGAAGGAGAGATCCGGTTTCAGAATACAGGATGACATGACTGTCGTGGCCGCAAGAGTGTGGGGATAAACATTAGCCTCTAGAAAGTGAGGTGCCAATCGTTGGGTAGGGGCGTTACAAAAAGTCAGGTAGGAAAGCCGGAGGACGGCTAACGGACTAAGCCTCTAGAACGAAATGATTTCATAGATAAAGCGTTAAGCAAAAATACCTTGCTTTAGGGCAGGGTATTTTTGCTATGTATATTATTTTTTTCAGACTGAATTTTATCCTTTATTTAAGCTTTACAAACCAATATTTTGATTATTCATTATATAAGGCTCCCAATAATTATTTTATCAATTTAAAGCGCAAAAGTTGTTTGGGTTTGTTTGATTTTTTGTGGGTAATTTATGTGCACATAATAATTTTTATAAAAATTATTAGCTTTGATTTTGCTTGTTTTATATAAATTTTATGTTTTTTACTCTAAATTTACCCCAATTAAAACGGCATTGGTTTCTTGATAAAAAAAGGAAATAGATGTACTATTTAAATTTAGTAATTAGATGTTCAGAATATATTTACGAACTTTAGGGGTGGCTGCAATGAAAAAATTTATAGCATTAATTTTTGCCCTGCTTATGTTTTCGACGACGGCATTTGCTGCGACAGAAGAAAGTAAACTTCACGAGGAAAACAACGAGGGCACCTATGGCTGCAGCGTAACCGTAGAAACCTGTGAGTTCAGTTACATGGGCAAAATCGCGTTATATGGGACTTTTCATATAAAAATATGAAGTATGTCCCATTACGAGACGTAGCTAATTTTCTTGGAAAAGAGGTAAGCTATGACCCGGTATCGGGCAGTATAAATATAACCGACAGCATGGAAAATGTTTATTATTCGGCTTCAAGTGCGGATAACACAGCGTCGGGGACAGCAAAGTCAGCCTATAATGATATATACTATAACGGGGCCGATTTAATGAGCCTGGATAATGATTTTACAGATGAGGCTAAAGAAATCAGCAGAGGATACATACCGATATTCAATTATGACGACAAGATATATGTGCCTCTTAAGAAGCTGACAGAGGGCTTTAAACTGCTGAGGGAATACGACGGAAATAAAATCAATATATCCAAGCCGTCGGACAGCCTTAAAATTATTTCCGATGCAAAGGCCGGATACAGGGATTACAGCGAGTATGCAGACGATGACGTAATTGTTGATGAAAAGCTTATAAATGAGGCTGTTCAAAGGCAGTGGGGGCATTATGCCGAGCCGCAGGAAAGCCGCAGGAAGTCGAGAAGCAGAATTACAATGTAGTATATTATGAGGGAAAACTGGCCATAGAGGTTTATACTACTATTAAAGGGGACTACTATCTTATGTCAGGCGTCTACGAGGTTTTGTAACGTCCTTTCTGAAAGAGTGAATCGCTAATTTTCCTGCCCAAGATTGACAGGAGGAAAATTTTTATGTATTATCGAAGCAGCGCAATATGCGCTGCTTTTTTGTGCATTTAAGAAATACTATTTTAAAGGGGTATTAATTATTCAGAGGGAGTGGATTTTGTGAAAGAAAGAGAAACCTTTGGTTCTCGATTGGGCTTTTTACTCATATCGGCGGGCTGTGCCATAGGGCTTGGAAACGTATGGCGTTTTCCTTACATAGTTGGTCAGTACGGCGGTGCGGCCTTTGTGCTGGTTTATTTATTTTTCCTGATTATTATGGGGCTTCCCATAATGGTAATGGAATTTGCGGTAGGACGCGCCAGCAGGAAAAGCGTAATCTGTGCTTATCAGGAGCTGGAGCCTAAGGGCTCGTTGTGGCATATCCACGGCTGGTTTGGAATGATTGGGAATTACCTGCTTATGATGTTTTATACAACAGTCGCGGGCTGGCTTATTATTTACTTCATAAGGATGGCTAAGGGAGACTTTGCCGGGCTTGATGCAGCCGGGGTTGCCAAATCTTATGTAGACCTTACACAAAACGTCGGCTTACAGACTGTGTTTATGGCAATAGTTGTGCTGTTAGGAATGGCAGTATGTATAAGAGGCCTTAAGGACGGCGTTGAAAAAGTAAATAAGGTAATGATGCTGTGCCTTCTAGCTATACTGGTGGTGCTTGCTGTACGTTCGGTAACCCTTCCAGGCGCTGAAGAGGGACTTGAATTTTATCTTAAACCGAATTTTAATAACCTTATGTATGATTCAACAGGAAAATTTATTCTTGGAGAGGCCATTTTTGCCGCTATGGGTCAGGCGTTTTTCACATTAAGCCTTGGGATAGGGGCTATAGCGATATTTGGAAGCTACATAGGCAAGGAACGTAGGCTGACAGGCGAGGCAATAAATGTAACTGTTCTTGATACCATGGTAGCATTTGTTGCCGGACTTATTATTTTTCCTGCCGCGTTTGCTTTTGGGATACAGCCGGATGCCGGGCCTAACCTGATATTTATAACTCTTCCCAATGTATTCAATTCAATGCCGGGCGGACGCCTTTGGGGGGCACTGTTCTTTATATTTATGTCATTTGCCGCCATGTCTACAGTAACTGCGGTATTTGAAAATATAATATCATGCTGTATGGATAAATGGGACTGGAGCCGCAAAAAGGCTGTATTGGTAAATCTGGTGCTTATATTTATTCTCAGTATGCCGTGCCTTTTAGGATTTAATGTCCTCAAAGATGTTCAGATACTTGGCGGAGATATAATGGGATTTGAAGACTTTATTCTCAGCAATAACCTTCTTCCTTTGGGAAGCCTTGTATATCTGCTTTTCTGCGTATCCAAAAAAGGATGGGGATATAAAAACTTTCTTGCTGAGGCTGATGCGGGAGAGGGAATTAAGTTTCCAGCTAAACTGAAGTTCTACTTTACGTGGATACTTCCGTTTATAGTGCTTTTCGTATTTGTCGCGGGTTATATTCAAAAATTTGCATGAGTTAAAGGCGTGCCGTGCGGTGCGCCTTTATTAATTGCCAATTAATAAAATTCTTCCAATCTTTTTATGCATTTATGGTATAATATGAGCAGAGAGCTTTCAGCGGAGAAACCTCAAAACCTGTGGTTTTTCGGTACATTTGCTACGCAAATTGGGACGAGCAACAGAAAATAGTCAGGCAAGCCTGCCAATACCTGTATGCTGGCCCCACTTTCTCCGCTTTAATGGTATAATATCTTTAATACTGATTTGGAGGCGGTCATGTACAGGAAAGCTGTTGAAACGATTAAAAAATATAATATGATATCTTATGGGGATAAAATTGTTGCGGGCCTAAGCGGGGGTGCAGATTCATGTGCTCTTTTACATCTGCTTTCGTCACTTAGGGAGGAATTTGGCATTACGATTTTGGCCGTACATGTAAACCATGGCATAAGAGGAACGGAGGCTCAAAGAGACGAGGAATTTGCCGGAGAGTTCTGCCGTCACCTGCAAATTGGCTTTAAGGCATACCACTGCGATATTCCCGCAGAGGCAGTTAAAAGAGGGCTTGGCGAAGAAGAAACGGGCAGACTTGTAAGGTATGAGAAATTCAGGGAAGCTGTTATGGAAACAGGGGCGGATAAAATAGCTGTTGCCCATAATCTCAATGACTGTACAGAAACATTTTTAATGAATCTTTGCAGAGGGGCCGGGCTTAAGGGCCTTTCGGGAATAAAGCCAGTAAGCGGAAACATAATAAGGCCGTTAATAAACTGTTCACGGGAGGAAATAGAGACATACTGCGCAGACAATATGATTGGATTTTGCACAGACAGTACCAATCTGCAGAATGAGTATACAAGAAATAAGATAAGGAATATTTTGATACCATGGCTTAAGAATAATATAAATTCTTCGGCTGACTTAAATATAGCTAAGACATCGGAGCTTTTAAAAGAGGAAGAGGACTACCTTGAAGGTATTGCGTATGACAAATATCAAGCATCGGTTGTAAAAAGTGAAAACGGCCTAACAATTCTGAAAACGGATTCGATTTTAAAGGAGCACTCTGTAATCAGAAACAGGGTTTTGCGTTTAGCACTCAGGGGACTGCGGCCTGATTTGCGGGATTTCAGCCGGGTTCATATTGAGTCGGCTGACAGTATACTTAACGGCAGTATTGGGCGCAAAGTTAATCTTCCTGGGAATATTACTGTTCTTAAAAGCTATGAAGGGCTGGAGCTGTATAAGG
>CAUHBX010000145.1 GCA_959604475.1 uncultured Eubacteriales bacterium | reverse complement strand
CAGCCATACAGGATGTCCTTAACGTCGCTATGGAGCGTCATTATTCTTCTTGTCAGTTCGTTATCAGCAAACATTTTTTTCATTACGGCTCCTGCAATAGCAGCAGGAAGCTTATAAGGCATAATTTCACCTCTGTATTTTTTAACATCCACCCCTCTGGCTGAAACGGCCTTAATTGTTTCCCGAATTGTAAGCACCGCCTCCGCCAAAGCATGCGAGTCTCCCATTAAATCCAAAGCAAGCTGTTTTGGATTATCCAGTTTCCCTTTTTTCGCCGCCGTTGAAGTAACGCCTGCATTTATAGCCATATGCAGCCATATCCATTCCACCATATCATAGGGAATCTCGGCTTTAATACCGCATGAGCTTAACAGCGTCATAATATCCCCATAGTTTGATATATTAGCCTTGCTCTGGCTCTCAAGCATGACATGGTCAAACATCACGCAGTTTAAGCTTCCGTTTTTCATACATCCTCCGGCAGTAGGAAAACCAATAATATACTTCTTTTTACGCATTATAGCATCTATTTCAGCCCGGCTGTACCAGAAATTGCAAAACAAAATTACGCTGCCGCCAAGTCTGCTTTCCTCAATGGCTTCAACAGCGTTTTTCAGAGAGCCGCTTGTAACGCTTACCAATATAAAATCATAATCTTTATTAGGTCTGGAAAGGGTTACATTATAAGTATCATTTTTTTCAATTCCCTTTTTACTGCCCCGTCCGTCAAGTATTTGAACTGAGATATCATCAGGCGCAGACGCTCTTTTATTCTCCCGCAGCAAGTGTTCAACCTGATGACCTGCTTTTTGAAAGGCATAGCCGTACGCAGTTCCTATTACTCCCAGACCTAATATACAAATTTTCATAATTTATTACTCTCCCAAGTTTCTGTTTTTTTGGTATATTTATTCTTATACATATTCTTATCCGCGGCCTCTGTCAGCATGTCAAGGTTCTTATAGTCGGATGAGCGTGCATAGCCTATGCTTACTCCCTTAAAACGAATTCCATCAAGCTCAAATTTGATGTTTTCCAGCCTTTCAATAATGTCGGAGGCATCTATAGCCATGATTATTCCTACGAATTCATCTCCGCCTATGCGGTACAGCCTGCCCGTTTTGCCAATACACTGCTTGGCAAGTGCCGCAAAGCTGCAAAGATATTCATCACCAGCCATATGTCCATAGCTGTCATTTATCGCTTTAAAGCCGTCCAAATCCATAAATATAAGGCAAAAACTTTTTCCGGCTTTTAAAAGGCGTTCAGCATCATTTATAAGCTCAACCCTGTTAGGCACCCCGGTAAGAGCATCCAAATTGACTTTGGCTTTAAGGCTGTCTACGCTAAGGGTCTGGTCTATTACGGTTCTGAGAAGAAGATACGAGCTGCAAGCATTAAGGAAAAGTATAATAACTGCGGCAATCTTAAATATCGGAGCGTTTAAAGTTATAGCAAAATTAACCATAAATATTGTTGAAAACCACAAAAGACTTGTGCATTTTAAATATTTCGTATTATTAGGCTGTATATTATGTAAAATTTCCAGGTAAATTTTCAGTATCTTTCTGAAAAAAACAGGGGTTATAAATATAAAAATTCCAGTTTGGATTAATGTGACAGCAATATTAAAATATTGTGAAGGCAGTGCCTTTCCTATCTGTGAAGCTGCCGCAAAAGCACTGAGAGTATACACCCATGCTGAACAGAATATGACAAACAGCCTTTCCATGCTGTCCTGGTAAAGCATTTTGGCCGGTATAAGGTATAGGAAGCCAAACCATACAAACAACCCGTTGCCGTTTCCATATATAGGCAGCCTACTTAAGACGGCTATTCCTAAAAGTATTGCGGCAACAGAAAAAATCAGCATGCTGACCATGGTTCTTACGCCTGAGTACTTTCTTTTAGCACACCTGTCAAGAGTTATTAAATTTATAAATATAATTTCGCTTGCAACCAAAATGTACAGAGCCGATGTCATATAAAAACCCCCTAAACCTGCCTCTGAAAAAAGTATATCATTGAGAATTAAATTATTCAATTTAAACTGAACTTTTATTGTTTTTAAATCAGATTATTTTATTAGCACTCCTATTTAATGAGTGCTAATTTCCTCTTGACATTTCCTCTCCGCATGATAAAATATAGTTAGAAATAATTTTTACACAGTAATGGAGGCAACAAAAGACAATGGAACAGGAAAAAGGCAATCTTTCTATCAACAGCGAGAACTTTTTGCCGATTATAAAAAAGTGGCTTTATACGGATAAGGACATCTTCATCCGTGAAATAGTATCAAACGGCTGTGACGCTGTGACAAAGCTTAAAAAGCTTATGGTAATGGGAGAGGCGGACAATATACCCGCCGATGAAAAATTCAGCATACACGTTGTATGCGACCCAGAAAAGAAAATAATACAGGTAATAGACAACGGTATCGGCATGACAGCCGATGAAATTAAAAAGTACATTAACCAAATTGCTTTCTCAGGCGCCGCTGACTTTCTCTCTAAATACGGGGAAAAGGCCGAGGATGAGGGAAACGAGATTATCGGTCATTTCGGTCTCGGTTTCTATTCAGCTTTTATGGTGGCCGACAGGGTTGAAATCGACTCACTCTCTTATAGGGAAGGGGCCGAAAGCGCGAAGTGGATATGCGAAGGCGGCATAGACTACGAGATGGAAAGCGGCACCAGGGAAAGTCATGGAACAACGATAACCATGTATCTTGGCAAGGACGGTGAGGAATTCGCCGACGAGGCGGCTTTATACGAGGCGTTAAAAAAATACTGCGAGTATATGCCTGTTGAAATTTATTTCGACACAATAGACAATGAGGATGACGAAACAAAAGGAGTTGACGTGGAAAACGGAAGCGATAATCATGAGGAGAGAGCCGATGACAGCAACCGTAAAACAGTAACTTCCGCGGACGAACTTAAAGATGTTCTGGAAAAAAGAGCTGACGAGAAAAAGGCTGAAGACGGAGAAACTACCGGTGAAGCCGATGGAACTGAAGATAAGAAAGAAGAACCCGCTCAGCTTCCTCTAAATGAAACAAATCCCCTTTGGCTGAGAAAGCCTTCCGATTGCAGTGAAGACCAGTACAAAGAGCTGTATCACCATATGTTCAATGACCCTAAGGACCCCCTGTTCTGGATACATCTGAACATGGACTATCCGTTCAGGCTTAAGGGAATATTATATTTCCCCCGTCTGATGAGTGATATGGAAGCTGTAGACGGCATCGTCAAACTTTATGCTAATCAGGTATATATCGCAGATAATATAAAAGAAGTTATCCCTGAATTTCTTCTTATTCTGAAGGGAGTATTGGACTGCCCCGACCTCCCCTTGAACGTTTCAAGAAGCGCACTGCAAAATGACGGCTATGCCGCAAAGATGTCAACGTACATTTCTAAAAAGGTTGCAGATAAAATTAACAGCCTCTTTAAAAACGACAGGGAAGAATATGAAAAATTCTGTGATGACATTAACTTGTTCTTCAAATACGGCAGCATGAAGGAAGAGAAATTTTACGATAAGATTAAAGGCTCTCTCCTCTATAAAACAACGGACGGCAAACACAAGACACTTGACGAGTACATTGAAGATAATAAGGAAAAGAACGGAAACAAGGTATATTATGTAACCGATGAAAACCAACAGATACAGTATATCAACCTCTTCAAGAGCCAAGGTATGGAGGCTGTAATCCTTCCTTCGGCAATTGATAAGCCGTTTGTTAATTATCTTGAATACCGCGGCGAAAATCAGTTTACGATGGAAAGAATCGACTCTGACCTTTCTGAAGCATTAAAAAGCGATAGTGAAACCAACGAGACCTTAAACAGCGAGTTTAAAACATTATTCTCAGGCATTCTCGGAAAGGATAAGCTGAATGTAAAGGTTGAAAACCTTAAAAGCAGTACAATATCAGCGATGATACTCCTTTCGGAAAGGGAAAGACGTCTTATGGACATGCTTGAGACATATAAGTACGATGATAATCTCAAAACCCTTTACGGAAATACCGCAGTAGAAGAAACACTTGTATTAAACGGAAGCAATAAGCTAATTAAGGCTCTTGAAGAGCTCAAAAATAAACCGGGCAAGGAAGAAGAGACAGAGCTCATCTGCAGGCAGGTATACGACCTTGCACAGATGGGACAAAAACCATTAACATCGGAACAGATGACGGCATTTATAGAAAGAAGCAATGTACTTCTTGAAAAGCTAACGGAAAATGAAATAAAATAGAACTTCCCCTATCAGAAAAAGACGCCCTCTCCGGCGTCTTTTTTAATCAAATTTTAATAAAAAGCACCAAATATTAAAAGCTGTAACAAAAAGGGACACTTTTAGTTTTTTGTCTATTTTTGGCTGATATATTTGTAGTAAACTAAAGGTAGAACCAATTTGCGGACAAAGGGGGAAATTTTATGAACTTACAGGACAGCATTA
>CAUHBX010000144.1 GCA_959604475.1 uncultured Eubacteriales bacterium | reverse complement strand
CTAAGCTCCAGTATAGGCAAAAGCGATACAATAAAAACAATAGCCTCTGCGCTTAACACTTCTCCAAGGTTATTTACAAACCATCCAGCTATCTGTTCAGCCATATAAAGCCTCCAAATCAATATATATTTTTCTCAAACCAGTTGAAAAGAATGCTGTATACCTTTTCTCTCTTTACATCGTTAAGTATTTCATGTCTTGCTCCGTGCAGAAGCTTTATATCAACATTCATACAGCCTGCCTTCAGCATCATTTCATATATCTTCCTTATGCCCTTTCCGTAGTTTCCTACAGGGTCATCTGAGCCTGAAATGAGAAGCACAGGAAGATTATGCGGAAGCGATTTTGCCCATTTACCGCTGTTTACGTTTTTAATTAGAAGAAATAAATCCCTATATCCTTCATTTGTAAACAGGAACCCGCATTTTTCATCTTCTATATATTTATTAAGCATGCCCTTGTCTGTTGTTATCCAGTCATACTTATTATTAGCATCATTAATTTTTTTATTAAAGGCCCCAAAAACTATTTTATCAGCAAGCTCACCTCTTTGTTTTGGATACTTATCAGCCATATATTTTGATACAGCTATACCGAAATCAAGCCTGGAGCTTGTATATCCTGTGCCCATAAACACCGCGCCGCTGAAACCGTTTCCATATGCTGACATATATTCCCTAGCAAGAAAAGAACCCATTCCATGCCCAACCATAAAATATGGTATATCCGGATATTCAAGCCTCATCATGCCTTCAAGGTAATTCATATCATCTATTAAATACTGCCAGCTGTTTTCGCGCTTTCCAAAATAGCCGTAATCGCTCTTATTTTCAACTGAAAACCCATGTCCTGCATGGTCATTGCCGCAGACAATATATCCCCTTCTTGCAAGATAAACTGCAAATGGTTCATATCTCAAAATATATTCCGCCATACCGTGTGCAAGCTGAATAACCGCCTTATAATGCCTGCAATCAGTATCTCTCCATACACAGGCAAATATATCATGCCCACCGTTTGCAGCTGGAAATTCAAGCTCAAATCTTGTTATATCCATACAGTTCACTCCCCGGACACATCGCCCTTGAGGCCGATAGCCTCGGCACACTCCCTCATTCCAAGTATAGTTTCTTTTATTACATCATCAAGACTCATATTTATCATTTCGCAGCCTTTATCTATAACCTCTCTGTTTACTCCGGCTGCAAAGCTGTGTGTCTTATATTTCTTTTTTACACTCTTAACCTCTATATCAAGCACACTTTTTGACGGCCTCATAAGACATGCGGCTGTGATAAGCCCTGTTAACTCATCTATTGTAAAAAGAACCTTTTCCATATATTCAGCCGGCTCAACGTCAGAGCATAATCCCCACCCATGTGAGCAAACGGCATGTATATATTCCTCGTCTATTCCCTTTTCATGCATTATTTCCGCCGATTTAGTGCAGTGTTC
This sequence comes from uncultured Eubacteriales bacterium, assembly GCA_959604475.1. GTDB lineage: Bacteria > Bacillota > Clostridia > Lachnospirales > Anaerotignaceae > Metalachnospira. The sequence continues at coordinate 3,045 of CAUHBX010000144.1, read as the reverse complement.
ATCAGGATACATTTCATAGTCCAAATCATGAATAAGTCCTACTATACCCCATTTTTCAACATCTTCCCCGTTTAGTTTTGCAAAATGCCTCATTACGCCTTCTACTGTAAGTGCGTGTTTTATAAGTGCGTCTGATTTATTGTACTCACTAAGCAGTTCCCATGCTTCTTCTCTTGTAAGTCTCATATCTTTTCCTCCGGCCACTTCCAAATTTTTTCATTTTATTATGGAATAATTCCATTCTAAAACAAACAGCCCCTTGCCATATAATGCAAATCAATTACATTATAAATCAAAGGGGCTGTTTTGTCATTATTTATGTCCTTACAGTTTCTTTAATTTTATAGAATAATACAAATCAGGCCGCCGCTGCCTTCGTTAAGAATTTTCTGAAGCGACTCCTGAAGCTTCATTTGGGCGTCTTCAGGCATTGTGTAAATCTTGTTGTGCATTCCTTCATTAACAAGTGTATCCAGAGTTCTGCCAAAAAGATTAAGCTCCCAAATTTTCTGCCTGTCGGTTTTATATGTACTCAAAATATCATCTATAAATTCCTTGCTCTGCTCCTCGGTTCCTACAATCGGAGCAACTTCAGTTTCAACATCAGTCTTTATCATGTTGATTGCTTCTCCGTGTGCCTTAATTTTTATACCATAGCGTGAACCATGTTTAAACACTTCCGGCTCGTCAAGGACAATGTCATCAAATGCGGGGCCTACTATTCCATAGCCCTTACGCTTTACATCAGCAAGAGCCGGGCTAATCTTATTATACTCCGCTCTTACGGCTGACAGCTCCTTCATAATGCTGATAAGCTCATAATCGCCTTTTATGTCCATATCGATTGTCTCGCTTAGAACCTTATAAAACAGGTCGTCATTCATAGCTACGTCAATTTCAGCATCTCCGCTTCCCGCAGATATATCTCCTATATACGCCTTCCTTATATATTCGTTATTTTCAAGCTCAGCTGCACATACAGGAATCCCCCTGAGATTTCCGGTCTGGTCAGTAAGTTTAATAAGAGTATCAATAATAGAACTTTTAAGCCAATGCTCATTATCAAGGCCTTCTAGCCACCTTGGGATATTAATATTTATCTCATTTACCGGGAATTCATAAAGCAGGCTTTCCAGCAGGTCGTTTATGTCGTCATCTTTAAGCTGTGCGCAGTTAGCTATTCTTACGGGCACTTCATACTTACCCTCCAGCTCCTCTCTGAGAGCGTCCGTTTCGGGACTGTAGGGGTTTGCCGTGTTAAGTACCATAATGAAAGGTTTGCCTGACTTCTTGAGCTCTGCAACAATATCCTCCTCCGCGTCAACATAGTTTTCCCTTGGAATATCTGTTATAGTTCCGTCAGTTGTCATTGCAATGGCTATAGTGGAATGGTCATTGATAACCTTATTTGTGCCTGTAAGCGCTGCCGCAGCCAAAGGCATTGGTTTATCCGACCACGGAGTATTTACCATCCTTGGCTCATCACCGTCATTTGTCCCCTCTGCACCTTCCACTATATATCCCACGCAGTCTATAAGGCGCATTTTAAATTTCACATTTTCACCAACCTGAAGCTCTGCAGGCCTTGAAGGAACAAATTTGGGTTCGGTGGTTGTTATTATTTTTCCCTGTCCGATTAGAGGAAGTTCATCTCTTGCCCTTTCCTTCTCAAAATTATTGCTCATGTTTGGCAGGACGGCCTTTTCCATAAAACGTCTTATAAAGGTGGATTTACCTGTTCGGCATGGCCCTGTTATGCCTATGTAAATTGCACCGCCCGTGCGTTCGGAAATATCTTGATATATACTTGTATTAGTCATATGCTCCTCCGAATACTTTTTCCTTTTGTAAGAATTTATGAGGCTTTTACAATTAATATTACTGTTTCTTCAGTAAAACTGTATTTCTGATAACTTCCCCATACATTATTTGAAACTAAAATTTTATATTCTTTTATTGATTTTATGATTACAAAACTATATAATGTAATACATATATGAAAAATCATCATAGTTTCTATCGAAAGGACAAGTATAATGGATACTAAAAAATATGAAGCTCTTCTGGCTTCAATAAATCTTGGAAGCTTTACGAAGGCAGCTGAGGTCCTTGGCTGTACTCAATCTGGGCTTACGCATATGATGAACGGGCTTGAGCAGGAATTCGGATTCCAGCTTCTTATAAGAGGGCATCATGGAGTAAAGCCAACGCCTAATTGCAGCAGGATACTGCCCTACATTCAAAAGCTTGTCGAGGCCAACACATCTCTTGATGTTGAGATTAAACGAGTAAATACTATGAAGGACTCAGTAATAAGAATAGGTTCATACACAAGCATTATAATGCACTGGCTTTCAGATGCAGTAAAAAAATTCAATACTGATTACCCTAATATAACCTTTGAAATAAAGGACGGCGGTGCCGACGACATTTACGGCTGGGTTATGGACGGTACAGTTGATATAGGATTTTTAAGCCGTCAGGAGGAATACAGAACCGAGTGGATAACATTAAGAAAAGACCCTCTGCTTGCCATAATGCCGCCTGATGATAATTTTACAAGCAAGCAAATCCCTCTTACAGAATTTAATGGTAAAAAATTCCTGATGCCATCCTATGGACTCAACAAGGATATTTTAAGAATGTTTAAAAAATACGGTATTGAGCCTGAAATAAGCAACTCCCATGTAAATTACAATGTTATTTTATCAATGGTTGAAAGAGGTTTAGGCATGAGCATACTTTCTGAACTTCTTTTAAAAGGACGTGAGGATAATATAAAGATACTTGAAACAAAGCCTAAAATTTATCGGGAGCTTGGTATTGCGATACAGTCGCAGAAATATGCCACAACGGCTGTTAAAAATTTCATAGAATATACAAAGGAAACTGTTGAAGAAATATACAGATAAAAAAACGAGTACGTAACTTTACGTACTCGTTTTTTCATATAGTTTCAATGCATCTTTTAACTCTTTTTAGTCCTTCCTCAAGCACAGCTTTAGGACATGCTATATTTATTCGTTCAAAGCCTTTTCCCTCTTC
>CAUHBX010000143.1 GCA_959604475.1 uncultured Eubacteriales bacterium | reverse complement strand
ATTTGTTGCCTATACGGGGGAGGGACCGCTGGGTGTGCTAAGGCGTACACTGAGGTTGTCCCCCTCGCATGAGCAAAAAATCTTAGATGCCCCTCACCCATAAGTACACCAAAACCGATTTTGTAACGCAAAAAACCACAAACTCAGGAATAAAAAAAGGAGCCTTTCAGCTCCCCTTTTTTATTCCTGAAATTTGGTGTTCTTCAAAAGCTCCTCGTAAAGTTCTTTATAAATTGCCGGTCTGAAATCCGTCGCTCCGTCGATAAGAGGATTTGGTTCAAATTTATCTCTCGTGGCAAGGGCAAGGTCAATTGTGGCAGTATACATCTTGTTCTGTATTGCCCGAGGGTCTGTGAAGGGATAGCCGGCAAAGTATTCAGGTTCCCAGAAATTTGTGCTGGGGCCGATTATACTGGCGCCTCCCCAGAACACATTATAAAGGTCGGTACCCGCAAGATTTGAGGAAACAATATAGATTTGGTTTGTTATACAGCCGGCCTCAAGCGTGGTGGAGCCAAGAGCGATGCCGTGGCATTTCGCAAGGGCGGTGCAGTTAATATACAAACGGCAGCCCTTTGCCGCATAGTAGCGCATAAGTTCTTGGAAACAGTAGGAATCGTAGCATATAGCAAGGCCGACCGGCCCCCACGGCGTATCGAATATAAACGGTTTTTTTCCTCTCGTGGCCCAATGCGGTTCGGGATAGGGCAGGTGAATTTTCCTGTAAGAGCCTATAACCCCTTCAGGGCCGCATACGCACGCGGAGTTGTATATAACCGTCGGGTCGTCCGCGTCCCTTTCGGGCATACCGAACGCCACGTAAATTCCAAGCTTAACGGCCATTTCCGCAATGGTCTTGGACGACGGGCCGGGTACAAGCTCGGCAAGCTTACTCTGCATTTTATCGGGTTTAGCCTTATCCTCCTCGTCGTCATAGCCTGTAAGGGCCATTTCGGGAAATACAATCAAATTTGAGCCTTCAGCCGCGGCCGCCTCCATATAGCCGAGCATTCGGTTGAGATTAGCTTCCTTATCGCCCCATTTGGCGTTGAAAGCTACGGTGGATACTTTTATTATGTCCTTCATGTAAATGCCTCCTGTCGAAAAAATTATGTCAATTAAAAAAACACAAGGGCGTATAAAATACACGCCCTTGTGCCGATGAATTTATTATATCACCATAAAAATCGCTGTCAATGAATTTGAAAAAGAGTTAAAAATTTTCCTCCTTTTATTCTCCGCTTTTACTCAGAAGCCTTTTATAGGTTAAATCCATTCCGAAGGCACCAAGGGGAGCTGTTATTATTATTGCGGTGACTGCTACGGTAAGCACCAGTTTTCCGCACGTAAGCCCAAGGGAAAGGGGGACGGAGCCTATAGCGGCCTGCACAGTGGCCTTGGGCAGATAGGCTATCATGCAAAACAGCCTTTCCTTGACAGAAAGCTTAGTTTTAAGCAGGCAGACAAAAACCCCTGCGGTACGGAAAAGGAGCGCGGCAAAAATCATGGCCGCAACGCCAAGGCCTGCGGACGCGGCATATCGGATATCTACAGCCGCACCAACAAGGACAAACAAAATAACCTCCGCCGCTATCCAAAGCTTGGAAAATTTCTGGGATAGGCGTGAGGAAACGGACGGTATGCATTTCAGCTTTAGCACAACCGCCATACCCATTACAGCCAACAGCCCGGATATCGGCCAAATTCCCTTAAGCCCTTCCTCCATTGATACGAGAAGGAAGGATATGCCAAGTACAATTACGGTTTTGGTGCTGTTGCGTATGTAACGGCCGCTTTTAAAACACAGCTCAAAAAACCAGGAAAGCAAAAGACCCAAAAGCGCGCCTGCCGCAAGCCCCGAAACAATGGATATGGGGATTTTACCAAAGCTTAGGGCAGATACGCTTTCACCCTGTGCAAGTCCCGTAAGGGTTGAGAAAACGACTATAACAAAAACGTCGTCAAGGGACGCTCCGGCAAGTATAAGCTGGGGAATCCCTTCCCTTACGCCATAGCCGCTGTCCATCAGCTTAACCATTTTCGGCACCACAACGGCGGGAGAAACAGCCGCCAGTACGGAGCCCATAAGCGCAGCCTCAACCGGGGTTACGCCAAGAAGCGCGGGTGCAAACAGGGTATAGCCCAAAATCTCAAAGCAGGCCGGCAGAAAAGCCATAAGAAGCGCTGGCCTGCCGATTTTTTTAAGGTCGGCAATATCTAAGGACAGGCCGGCCTTTATAAGTATTATTATAAGGGCTATCTGCCTAAGCTCGGAGGATATGCCAAGTATTGAGCCGTCCAGCAGGTTAAGGACATAGGGGCCAAGAATAATGCCTGTGGCAAGCATTCCGAGTATACGCGGCAGCCTGATTTTTTCGCAGACGGCCGCCAGCGCAAGGCCGAAAATAAAAATAAGGGCAAGTGACAGTAACATAAATACCTCCTTTAAATAAAAAAGCTGACAACTCTGCCTGAAAGCAGAAGTCATCAGCTAAAATAGCGGTTTCGGATAATTCCGGGGGAGACATTCATTCCCCTTATCCTATTCAGTATAACAGATGTTTTGAAAATTGCAAGGCCTTTTACATTCCGCTTGCGCCGTAATTTGCCAAAACCCTCGCCGAAGGGTCGCTTACATCACAGCCCTCCCAGCTTTTGTTTGGCATCCAGAAATCCTTAACCATTTCCGCCTGTCCGGGATAGTATTTCTCGAAAATTTCCCTGTATAAAAGTGATTCCTTTGTAAATGGCCTTGCAAAGCCATATTTTCTGCAGCCCTCCTCAAACTGCTTATCGGTATACAACTGCTCGGCGTATTCCTTTATATCATCCACAAGTGAATGCCCTACGGCATCGGAAAAAGCTGCTTTTTCCCTGTATAATATATCGTCGGGGAGCAGGCCGCCCTCAAAGGCATGCCGCAGCAGGTATTTTCCCTTATTGTATTTGTTCATTTTCATTTCGGGGTCAATTTTCATTACGTAATCCACAAAGTCCAAATCACCGAAGGGAACCCTGGCCTCGATGGAGTTTACGGAAATACTCCTGTCGGCGCGGAGCACGTCGTACATATAAATCTCGTCAATCCTTTTCTTGGATTCCTTTTGAAATTCCTCGGCGCTTGGGGCAAAGTCCGTATACTTGTAGCCGAATAGCTCGTCTGAAATCTCGCCTGTCAGCAGAACCCTGACGTCGGTATTCTCATGGATATATTTGCATACAAGATACATGCCCATGCTGGCCCTTATTGTCGTTATGTCATAGGTGCCGATGGCGGCGATTACCTCCTCAAGGGAGCCAAGCACATCGTCCCTTGTGATTATAACCTCGGTATGGTCGCTTCCGATATAGTCGGCAACCTCCCTGGCGTATTTAAGGTCTATGGGGTCTGCATCCATTCCTATGGCAAAGGTTTTTATCGGTTTGTCAAGTGTTTGCGCGGCAACTGCGCATACAAGGGAGCTGTCAAGGCCGCCGCTTAAAAGGAAGCCAAGGGGAGCGTCGGCGTCAAGCCTTTTTTTGATGCCAAGCTCCAGCTTGTCATGGATATTTTTGCAGACGGTCTCCAAATCGTCGCGGCAGTATTCCTTTACAGACGTGAGGTCGCGGTATTGTACAAAGCTCCCGTCAGCCCAGTAATGTCCGGGAGGGAAGGGGAATACCTTATCCACGAGGCCCACAAGGTTTTTGGCCTCGCTGGCAAAGGTTATTGAACCGTCCTTTTTCAGATAGCCGTAGAACAGCGGGCGTATTCCTATGGGGTCTCTGGCTGCAATGAAGCTGTCCTTTTCCCCGTCGTAAATAATCATCGCAAACTCGGCGTCAAGCTGCTTAAACATTTCAACACCGCATTCCTTATAAAGCGGCAAAATTATTTCGCAGTCCGAATTGCTTTTGAACGCATACTTTTTCTCCAGCCTCCTTTTTATTGGGCGGAAGCAGTAAATTTCCCCGTTGCACACAACGGCGCTTTCATCCATTGTAAAGGGCTGCATGCCCCTTTCCGTCAGTCCCATTATCGCAAGGCGGTGGAAGCAGAGATAGCCGGATTTTGTCTCGATTACCCTGGACATATCCGGCCCCCTGGAAATGGTCCTGTCAAAGAACTCCTGAAATTCATCCTGTCTTAAAGCTTTAGTTGTAAAACCCATTATTGAACACATAAAAAGCACCTCCGAATTATTAAGCAGCTTCATATCCTATCAAATTTTAGGACGAATAGCTGCAAATCCGCGGTGCCACCTAATTTACTGTTTGAAAACAGTCTCCTCAAGACTCTGACAAGTCCGGACGGCTTAACGCGCCGTGCACGCCTTGCCTACTTGCGTTAAAAACGCGTTCAGCTCGGTGCTCCGAAGTGTTATTCGCTCGGCCTCTTGTACGGGTTTTCCACTGTCACCCGTTCACTGGAACAGAACATCCGAGGTACTTCTCTTCATCATAGCAGTTGGTCAATAATAATTGAATTATTTGAAGATTTAAGGTCCTCTTTCTACACTATTGAC
>CAUHBX010000142.1 GCA_959604475.1 uncultured Eubacteriales bacterium | reverse complement strand
TATCCGCAAGCTTACCTTTTTTCAGGCTTCCCTTTTCGTTCTCCTCAAAATATTGATAGGCCGCGTTAATTGTTACCGCCTTTAACGCAGTCATTACGTCTACCCTCTCATTCTGTCCTAAAACATATCCGTCCTTAGTCTGCCTTTTTACTGCACACCAAACAGTTTTAAACATATCAGGCTCTACAACAGGCGAGTCCTGATGGAAAGTAAATATCATATTTCTTTCAAAGGCCGATTTAGCCGGCGAAATCCTTTCAGCTCTGTCTAACCCAAAATTCTTGATATGGACATTTCCCCAATAATAAACATGCGCTATAAAAAATGAGGGTATCATTTTATATTTTTCAGCCCTGTCTAATTGGTCCTCTCTTATAAGCTGGGCATGTATAATGACTGCCCTCTCATTTCCTGTGCACCCTACAGCATTGATAAACTGCTCACAGGCCATGTCTCCGTTGCAGTGGGAAAGCACCTGTATATCCCTTTCCTTAGCCCAGCGGACAGCCTCAAGCACTTTGTCATCGGTCATTTGCGGCACCCCGTTTCCGCCTCCGATATATCCGTCTCTTGTCCATGCAGTTCCACCTTGGGGAGAACCGTCAAGCATTATTTTCAGTCCTCCAATTTTAAAATTCCTGCTATATTTTCTATCGCTTTCCGGAAATGAAGAAAACCATTTTTCTATGCTGTTAAAGTCAGGATAGGCGACTAGGTCTATTTTAAGTTTATCTGCTGAAATAATCCCCTTATAAAGCGGCAGGAGCTGTTCCATCGCCATACCATCCTGGGCTGTTGTTATACCATAGGAAAAATATTTTTTCTGTGCTCTTTCAAATGCCTCGAAAATCTTGTTTCCGTCCTCTAAGGGAATATTTTTCAGCTTCTCAATATACTCTGTTTCATCCAAATAGCCGTTTCTAGAATTTGAAATACCAAGCCTTCTTTCGGCTTCTGTATTAAAAATACCCGAATGTCCGGATTTATGCTCTATTACAACAGCATTTTCGCCGCTGACTGCGTCAATTTCAGCCGAGGTAATATGTCTCTTTACCTCCAATATGTTATGGTCGTAACCGCTGGCTATCACCCAGCCGTTCTTTAAATTATTTTCATTTATATAGGACTTTATTTTATCCAAAATATCAGGTATAGATGTTATTTCATCCAGCTGAACCTGTAAAAATGAATACGCAGCAGAAGCCATGTGGCTATGTGAGTCTATAAGTGCAGGCATTAGTGTGCGTCCGTCTAAGTTCACATATTCATCAGCCGAAGGGACGCTGCCAATGCCAATTTCATTTATTACACCGTTTTCTATAACTATAAAATCAGCCTCTGTATTCTCCATCGTAATTATGTTCCCGTTGTAAAAAGCCTTTTTCATATTATCACTCCCGCTTCTTATTATTAGCAAAAAATCTCCGTTTACACATTTACGGAGATTAAACTAATATCTCTGATTTATATATCCGTCTATAACAGATTCTCTGCTTCCTTCGGAAAACACGCCCTCTTCCCTCAATTTTGCAAGTATAAGCTCGTTTGTTGAGTGAAGAATCATATTATAATCAGTAAGAATTATTTCAAAAAGCTTACCCTTAAGTTCCTTTGAACGTACCTTTATAAAATACGCCTCGACCCCCTGATAGTCCAAAAGCTGAAGAACCTTCATCGTCGCTTTGTCCTTACGGCTGTAAAAATAGTTGCAGCTGTCCAGATATTCCTTCTTTTGGTCATAGCTGAGGTCATGAATGGTACTGGCCTGCTTTTTTTCCTTAGCTCTCGCATTATAATACTGATAATTGAACAAGCCCTTAAGAACGTTATCAATGTTCTTAAAGGGCTTTATATCGTTATAAACAACCGCCTCATAGTTTGCCTGAAGGTATTCACGTTTTGTCATATCACCCTTTACATACTGGTCAATGAGGCTCTGTCGGTATCTGAAATATTTTTCTATTGCATTCAATTTTAAAACACCTGCCAATCAAAGCCCATATATTACATATAGAACTCTGATTTATATTTGCTTATAATAATTATATAGCTTTTAACTGAAATTATCAAGGAGGCAATATATATGAACACCGCAAAGCAGGATGAATCATATCTTATCCGCTACCGTACAAACATTATGTCCAGACTTAAATCGATTGATTTATTTCTGAAAACAAAATCCTCTCCATACTGTAAAAAGGATGTTGCTGAGCTTTTAGGTATTACATATGAAGAGCTTGATAAAATAATTGATGAGCTGAAAATAAAAAATATAACACGTTCATCTTTCATGCTCATAATGAAAAACGGCTCCGGTGAGTTTTGCCGGGCATTCAAAAGAGAGCTCGAATGCGGGCTTACCGACTCATACTCACCGGAGCAGATTTCGTACATATATGACATTGATATTGATATTGTTATAAACGCGTTTGCAAAAATGGGGGTTTCCAAGCTTCACCGCGGATTATTGGAAACACTTTTCAGCAATATTTATGTGTAGCGCTTAATCAGCCAGAACAGATGCCCTTATTTCCTCGGCCTTTTTATCACCTTCAAGTATTTTTATTATCTCAACCGAGAAATCTATCGCTGTGCCAACGCCTCTTGAGGTAATGATGTTTCCGTCGACACATACGCTGTCCTCGGAAATATCGGCTCCGGTGAGAGCTCCCTCGCATCCCGGGTATGACGTGGCCTTTCTTCCCTTTGCAAGGCCCATCTCACCCAAAATCATCGGAGCAGCGCATATTGCGCAAATGAGTTTACCATTGTCATAATTTCTCTTAACAATCTCTCTGACCTTTTCACATGCTTTTAAGTTATCCACTCCAGGCTGTCCGCCCGGAAGAATAATAGCGTCAGCATTATTAAATCCGCTTTCATCAAGCTTTATATCTGCAACCACAGGTATACGATGGGCACCTGTGACCATATTGCTGCTTGATATAGAAACAGTTATAACCTCGATACCAGCTCGTCTTAACAAATCTACTGCCGTAAGAGCCTCAACCTCTTCAAATCCATAAGCCAGAAACAAATAAGCCTTTTTCATTTTAATTTCTCCCCCTGTGGTTTATTATAATTTGAGTATACCCTATAATTAAAAATTTCACAATATCAAATAATTATTTTGATATTGAAATAAAAATTCATATTAAATATAATAACCTAAAAGAGGTGAGATTATGGAAATAGAAAGAAAATTTCTTGTTTCAGCTGTACCTGACAATCTGGATTCATATAATTCAAAAGAAATCGAACAGGCTTATATTAGCACGAACCCAACCATTAGAATCAGGAAAAGCAATTCAGATTATATCCTTACAGTCAAAGGCAGCGGCCACATGTCACGGGAAGAATTTGAACTTTTAATTAACGAAGACCAATATCTGTCTCTTATGAAAAAAGCCGAAACTCCCATATTAGAAAAGACCCGCTATGAAATACCCATTGACGGAGGGTACTCAGCCGAGCTTGATATTTACCACGGTCAGCTTGAAGGGCTTATGACTGTCGAGGTAGAGTTTGATACAGTTGATGAAGCCCTAATTTTTAAGCCTCCTTCATGGTTTTCAATTGATGTTACCAATGACAAAAGATACAAAAACACAGCATTATCCATTAACGGAATACCCCATAACTAAAAGAATTTCGATAACGAAATTCTTTTTTTATTGCCCATAAAGCCTCTCTTTTGTCGACTTTTCGATTTTCAAGTCGAAAACATTTTTTACAAATTTTTGAAAATAATATTGCATTCTGCTCTCCTTTGAGTTATAATGTATTTGGTTGTAAATAAATTACATATTTTCAAATATTTTACACAAACAAAAAGGATAAAAGCACAGGAGGATAATTATGAGCCAGAACAAAATTAAAGTGATACTTGCCGACGATAACAAAGATTTTTGTGATGTTGTCAGTTCCTATCTTAATAAACAGGAAGATATTGATGTCATAGCCGTAGCACACGACGGTATTGATACTTTTAATAAAATCAGAGAGCTTAAACCTGATATTGCAATTATCGACAGCATAATGCCCCGTTTAGATGGCTTAGGCGTACTTGAAAAAATCCAGAAGCATGCAGACCAGATGCAAAGGCCAATTTGTATAATGCTTTCGGCTATAAATCAAGAAAAGATAACTCAGCGTGCAATTGAACTTGGAGCTGAATATTATATAGTGAAACCGTTTGACATGGACGCTCTTGTACTTCGCATACGTCAGCTTAAGTGTTCAAAAACAGGCGAAGCACCTAACTCAAAGGCCGTAGTAATCGGTAATAACTCTGAAAAGGCGGCTGCTTATGACCTTGAAGCTAAGGTAACCAATATTCTTCATGAAATAGGAGTGCCCGCTCACATAAGAGGCTATCATTATATGCGTGAAGCGATTATCATGTCCGTTAATGATATGGATGTCCTTAACTACATTACTAAAGAGCTTTATCCTGCTATTGCTAAGAAATGCAATACCACTCCCTCCAGAGTTGAAAGAGCTATCCGCCA
>CAUHBX010000141.1 GCA_959604475.1 uncultured Eubacteriales bacterium | reverse complement strand
AATCGCATATGTCGATAAAACTATCCATTCTCGGTAATGCCCTTCCAGATGTAATACTGTTTATATAATTATCGCCTTTTCCTAATGAGATGCTAAGTTCTCTTTCTGATATGTTCTTATTTAATCGAAGCTCGGTTATTCTATTTCCTATAAATTTTTTATCCATTAAAAATCCTGCCCCTCCTTTCTTTTATATAAATTCTATATTATAATTTTCGTCCCGCTCATCATTGTATAATCAACTTTTAGCATATATGGTTGTTTTTTGATAATTAAAATGTTAAAATTAAAATAATTGCATAATTTAATTATTCAAAACCAATCAAAAATACGAATTATATGCTTTTAAAAAATGTTTACGGGGTAGATAATATGGAAAAGACTTGTATCTGTATTGGCCACGAGCCAGAAAAGCTCGGCGATACGAACAGATGTGACAAAATTAAGGAGAGGATAAAGGAGGCTGTTTTAAACCAAATAAATTCAGGCGTCAGTTTCTTTTATGCCGACATGGCGCGCGGCGTGGGCCTATGGGCCGCCCAGATTATTTTAAGCCTTAAGGAAAGGCCGGAATACGCGCATTTATATCTGACGGCGCTGTTAGCCTATCCAAACCAATTGGATAGGCTGCTGGAAAAGGACAGGCTGGAGTTTGAAAAGGTACTGAACAAATGCGATGATAAAAAAATATTAAATGCAGAAAAACGTAAAACGTCTTACGCGGATAAAAGGAGGTTTATAGGCACAAAAACCGACATAATAATAGCGGTCTGCGACGAGAAAAGGTATCCCTCCTCCGTTGAAGCGCAGGAGGTAAAAATGGCAAGGAACTTTGGAAATACGGTAATCGCGCTTAACCCGTATATATCGGAGCAAAATCCACAGGCGGCGTCTGATTTCGCCGGCATATTAAGGGAGCTTCGCCTTAAGGAGGGCATATCCCAGGAAAAGCTTGCGGAAAAAATCGGCTATTCCAAATACATAATATCTAAGCTTGAAACGCAAAGGCTGGAGCCGTCAATCAGGGACCTTATAAATATAGCCCAATATTTCGGCATATCCGTAGACAGGCTTTTAGGTGTTGCAGACGCGCACGGGCCGGCGGTACCCCTCTGGCTTTCAAAAAGCTATGAGAAGCTTTCCGTACAGCAGAAAAAGGCAGTCAAGATTATTATTGAGGCGTTAAGTTTTAATTTGACTCCGTAAAACATGGAGTTTTTCAGCTGTACAGCGCAATAATAAGACAGTGGTTTAATTTTTCATTGTAGGAAAAATAAATTATGTCATCATCGCAATCTAGTACACAACAACAGCTAACAAGCTGATGTCAAGTGTCACTTAATAATATAATATGACACTATTAAATTTAATAGCGTCTTGTAAATAAGCCCCACCCCTCTTATAATTGCTATTAAAAAAATTGGAGGCTGAAATATGATTACATACACCGAGGAAAAAAAATTTACGGCAGAGGAAACGCAGGATTTATTTCTGTCCGTTGGCTGGATTTCCGGACAGTACCCCACCCGCCTGCATAAGGCGCTGATGAATTCCTCAACCGTTATTACCGCGTGGGATGGGAAAAAGCTGGTCGGCCTTATACGTACGCTGGATGACAGCGAGCTGGTAGCTTATATACACTATGTGCTTGTGCACCCCAACTACCACGGTCAGGGAATAGCCGGAAAAATGCTTGAGATGGTAAAGGAAAAATATATAAACTACCTGTATATAGAGGGTATGCCGGAGGAAAGTAAGAACGCAGCCTTTTATGTAAAGCACGGCTTTAAGGTTATGGAGGACGGCGCAGCCATACAGCTTTGCAACTTCAACAACAAAAATTAAGGCTTCACATACTGAAAGGCGAATAGACGAAGCGTCCCCTATATGGTAAAATAATAAAAAAGGCGGCTATTAAAATAGGAGGGCGTATGGAAACTGATTTTATAAACTTAACGGCTGAAAACCTTGACAGCGAGCATTTATGCTGCATTATCCGCAGCAAAAAGCCACATCCCGGGGTCGAGGCAAAACGGCAGTGGCTTGCGGACAGGCTGAAAGAAGGCCATGTCTTCAGGAAGCTGAATGCGAAGGCTACTGCTTTTATTGAGTACGCCCCGCTTGAGAGCGCATGGGTGCCCATAGAGGGCGAAAATTATTTTTACCTTTACTGCCTGTGGATTACCGGCAGCTGCAAAGGTAAGGGCTACGGCAAAGAACTGATGGAGTACTGTCTGGCGGACGCAAAGGCCAAGGGAAAATCCGGCGTGTGCATGCTGGCGGCAAAAAAGCAAAAATCATGGCTTTCTGACCAAGCCTTTGCCAAAAAGTATGGTTTTGAGGCTGTGGATACCACAGACAGCGGATATGAGCTGCTGGCGCTTTCCTTTGACGGAACCATGCCAAGGTTTACAGAGGATGCAAAGAAGGAGAAAATTGGAAGCCAGGAGCTGACAATTTATTATGACATGCAGTGCCCGTTTATTTGTCAGTATATTGAAAGAGTAAAACAGTTTTGCAATGAGAAAGAAGTCCCCTTACAGCTTATCCAGGTGGATACGCTTGAAAAGGCGAAGGGGCTCCCCTGCGTATTCAATAACTGGGCAGTATTCTATAAAGGAAATTTCCAAACCGTAAATTTAGTGGATTCAACGGCCATCAGCCGTATACTTAAAAGGTAAATATGGGCTATCTTTATAGCTGTCTCTGATAAAATTACAGCGGTTATACTTGTGCGCAGGATTAGATATTACTGTAAATAAGCACTAATTTTAAAAGGGGTACCATATGGATTTAAAAGAACGGGCTAAAAAACTAAAATGCGATATCCCAGCCGTATTTCTTGCCTTAAATGACAAGGATACGCCAGCAGCAGCAAAAATACTCGCCGCTGTCACTGTGGTATACGCACTGTCTCCGATTGATTTGATTCCTGACTTTGTTCCGGTGCTTGGTTATCTTGATGATGTGATTTTGCTTCCTGCTCTGGTTGCTATTACAGTCAAGCTAATTCCTGATGATATTTGGGAAAAAAGCAAAAAGAAGTCTGTTGGCATGTGGAAGGATGGAAAGCCGAAAAAATGGTATTATGCTATTCCGATAATTGTTTTCTGGCTTATAATTGTCTTACTGATTATCAAGAAGGTTTTATAAATAATACGGACTGCCATATGGCAGTCCTCTTTTTATTCTTTACTCCTTATTATCATTGCAGCTACCTGCTCCCTTGTGGCAAAGGCCTGCGGCATTGTGCCGTCTATTATCCCCTCGTCCTCGGCTTTTTCAAATTCCTTCTCGGCCCAGCCGCTTACCGGCAGCCTTCCCCTTTCCTCCAGATAGTTATCCATCATCCTGTTAAACTGCTCCTGCGTCATTTCTTCGCCCTCCTTCGGAGCCTCCCAATTCTTTTTCACCTCAAAATGCGGCCTGTCCGGCGGCGTCCAGTCCCCTCCCCATATAAGCCCCAGGGCTTTTCCTATTTCTCCCGCCCCGTTTAAAATGCGTACATTGTAGGGGTCGTTTCCCTTACAGGCAATGTCCCAAGCCGTACGTTTAGTATGGCGGCTGGTTCTTGTCCAGGTTACTATGGGGCCCGGCTTTGTCCTGCCCTGCTCGTACAGCCTGTTCTGCCGTTCCTGCGAACGGTAAGTTTCAGTTATAAAAATATTAAGGCCAGCCTCCCTGCATTTTTTCAAAAACAGCCTGCAGGCCACTCTTGCGTATGGCAAAAGGCCGTCTATCTTTTTTGTCTGCGAATCCAATTTATTATCACCTCCCGCCCCTTATTTCACCATTGGGCGCCGGGACAGGCGCCTATACATTACAAATATGCGTACAGCCTTCCATCGGTGACAGGCGTAAACACAGCAATATTTTAATAAGATTTTAATAACCTTCTAATTTAATATTTTAATGTCGTTTTTTCTGTGATATTATAATAATAGGAAGGATAAGAAAATATCACCGGAGGATATCTGACGTTTACTGGACGAGGCTGGCGAAAAACCGCATTATATTTTTCTTTGTAAAAAGGAGGAATTCTTATGGGAGATAATTTTCTTAAAAAGGAAGCCGCAAGGCTGCTTGGCTGTAAGGTTGAAACGGCCGGTGTGACGGACGGCAGGGGCTTATCTGCAGGCATAAGGGGTTTTATACACATCTCAAAGGACGACCTGAGAAAGGTAACTAAAGAGGAATATACGGAATTTGTCACAACCACTGTTGAAACAGGGTCATACCGATGGTTTACAATTCTTTGCGGCGACGGGACGGGAATACAGTTTGTAAGACCCGGCAGGGCGGTATACGGCAGAGTGAACGGAGAAGGTGTTGTGACGGATATAGCCTGCTTTATAACGCTTGACGGCGATGGAAGCATAACCCGCCTTGAAAGCGAGATATAGGAAACAAAAAGCGCCCTTCCGCTGGCAGGCGGGAGGGCGAAAAGAAAAGCTGTCAGGCAAATTGCTTTCCTATAAAAACAATACCATTGTTGAAAAATATTGTCAATCAGAGGAGGAAATTTATGAAGAAATTATTGGCCG
>CAUHBX010000140.1 GCA_959604475.1 uncultured Eubacteriales bacterium | reverse complement strand
GTACGCCGCAGAGTACTGAAAGGCCTGAATAAAGCCAAACAACATATTTAAATCCTATTGTAACATCAGCAAAAATCTCAAACAATTATAAGCCTATAAAAGAAACAACAACCCCGGCTATACCTGAAAGCCCTTCATTAAGCCCAAACAGCTTTCCCTGTACGCTTTCATCTCCAAGCATTCTTATGACCTTCATCGACGCGGCCCAGAATGTAAATATAGTCGTAATTCCCCATAATGCAAATATTACAAGAAGCATTGTATATGATGGGAATGTGTCCCGTTGACACAAGGGAAAAACTCATCAGCTTTTTAGCAGAGAATTTATCTGCCATAAATCCGCCGAAAAAATAGAGTATTGTGGCCAATATACCATATACGCTCAGCAGATTTCCAAGCTGCTGGTGGTCTAGTCCGAGAGCCAGCCTCATCGGGTCGTAAAATGTTGATTTAAGATAAGGCAGGCTGTACATTACAGTTGTACCGCTGGCTATTATGAATATAGTCAGGTATTTTTTCCAGTCTAATTTATTTTCACTCATTTTATCGCTCCTTTATTATAAAGACTCAAAGGCCTGTTTTAAATCATTTATAAGGTCCTTGGAATTTTCAAGGCCAACAGCTATTCTGACCATACTGCTGTTTTCAACTTGAATAAGCGTGTGCCCCTCTCCAAGGCTTGTTGCTATTGTAATAATTCCAAGGGCGTTACACAGCTTATAGTCAGCTTCCCTTACTGTCATACCATTTATTCCGTTTTTAAGCCAGAATGATACTATTCCGCCACCCATGCCGTTCATCTGCTTTTCGCAGAGGCTGTGCTGAGGGTGCGATTTAAGGGCAGGATAAATTACTCTTTCAACTTCATTCCTTGACTCTAAAAACTCCGCTATTGCAAGCGCGTTTGAACAGTGCTTTTCGACTCTCATTTCAAGGGTTGTCATTCCCCTCATTATAAGCCATGCGTTAAAGGGAGACAGCGCTGCGCCTGTAAAGCATGGCATACCCGGATACTTTATTTTATCAATTAGATTCTTACTGCCTATTACCGCGCCGCCAAGCGCATCCCCATGTCCGTTAATGTACTTTGTCAGGCTGTGAACGACTAAGTCGGCTCCCCATTTTAAAGGCTGCTGAACCGGAGGCGGAGCAAAAGTGCTGTCTACAATAAACAGGCAGTTATTTGATTTCGCAATTTTTGCTATAGCCTCAATATCAACAACACCAAGGGTTGGGTTGGCAGGAGTCTCAATGAAAAATATACTTGTGTTAGGTTTAATCTTCTGCGTCACATCCTCCAGGTCCTTAAAATCAGCAAAGTCAACCTCAACTCCAAGTTTGGCAATAAGGTCGTTTATGAATATATTGCTGTGGAAAAACAGTCCCTGTGAGCATATAAGATGGTCTCCCTTATTCAGCAAGGTAAGGAGCGCTGAACATACTGCCCCCATACCTGAGCCCATTGCGGCCGCTGCTTCCCCGCCTTCCATTACGGCAAGCTTTTGCTCAAGTGAAATTACAGACGGATTTCCTTCCCTCGTATATAGGTAACCTAATTTGTCCCAAGCCTCATCCATTTCCTCCACCGTATCAAATCCAAATGTGGCTGTCTGAAATATCGGGCTGGCCATTGAATGGGTTACAGGGTCTATTTTATGTCCGGCATGAATAAGCTTCGTATCCATTGCGCATTCTTCCAAAGAGAATTTTGACATTTATTTCTTCCTCCTTTATAATCTAAGTGACTGATTTCAATCTGCAGATTTATTTTCTACGGCTAAGTCTAAAGTCTGCCCCTGGGGAAATGTCAAGTAAAAAAACATTGTACTTTTTTGTATACTTTGAACAAAAAGAAGGATTGACAGCATGGATGGAATATATTCAATAGGCGAAACTGCAAAAATCAATAATATCTCGGTAAAAGCACTCAGGGTGTATGATGAAATGGGACTTCTTAAACCAAAGTATATTGACCCTAACAACGGCTACAGGTATTATACCTATGACCAGTTTTCCTATATAGATAAAATTAAAAGGTTTAAAAATGTCGGCATGTCTCTTAAAGAATTGAAGGAGATATTCCTTACAAAAGACCTGTCATTGATTGAGGAATTTCTCATACGCCAAAAGGATATTTTGGAAGAGGAAAGCAGAAAGCTTGAAAGAAAAAAGCAAAGTGTACAGTGGCTGTCTGACTTTTTTGAATACTCCAAGTCATTACAGACCTCTGACGAAATTGTAATCAGACATATATCAAAAAGAAAAATAATAAGCGTTCCTGCCAGAAAAGGCGACTCAATGTACGCAATGGATATGCAGCTTAGAAATATTATATCCGGGCCCGGCCTAAAGGAAGTTGAAATACTCAATCCATATGGATATATTCTGGATTTTAAATCTCTGATGGAAAATAAATTTTGCCCCGTCAGCTCCACAGTTTCCCTTTACGCAGACGACCCGACTGAAGGGGAGTATATACAAACCCTGCCGGACGGAAATTATCTTTGCTGTCTGTGCAAAATACTATCTAACAGTTTTGATGTATCGTTTTTTAAAAAGTACTGTATAAAAAATAAAATAGAAGCTGACAGGGTAATAGCCTTTGAATATTTAAAAAGTCTGTACGACCCGGCAAACTCACCCTATGAGCTTCAGATATTTATTGGCTGACTCAGATTATCCTCTCTGTCATAAAGGCAAGAGTAAGCATAAGCTTATCCTTCTGCGTCAGCTCGCAATTCAGTATTTCTTTTATTTTTTTAATTTTATAATTGACCGTATTCCTGTGCACAAAGGTAATTCTTGCAACCTCCGCTATACTTGAGTCATTGTTAAGATAGCATCTTAATGTGTCAAGGTAATCGGTCTTGTTTTTATTATCATATTCAATCAGTTTGCCAAGGCAGTCATTATAATACTCTTGTATACTTTCCTTATTGTCGACCATCATAAGCAGTTTAAACATTCCTGTATCGGCATACCGAAGAAACTGTTTTTCATAGCTTTCAGCCAGCCTGACTACATCGCATGCCCTCCTGTATGACTTAAAAAGAAGTCCGCTGTCCTTTACATAGGGTGATACGCCTATGTAAGCCGTATCTTCTGGAAAGGCGGCATTCAGCGCGGAAGCCTGTTTTTTAAGCTGCTCCTCAAAATCTGCCTTTTCTATACCCTGGCAAATTACAAACATCAGCCTGTCTACTGTAAAAATCGAATGTCTCGCAGTATACCGGTTAAGCCTGCGTATCAAATTATACCTCGCCATTCGTTCCATGCTTTCACGGCTCTCTTTATCGTTTACATTCAGCTTTACAGCCGCAACAGCATATCCTTCCCCATCATAAAAACCATACTTTTCCAGTTCAGGCTTATAGCCTTCTTCCTTAAGAGGATTATTTATAGCGTATATAAATGTTTCAGCCATGCCTCTGCTCTGCTTTTCATCAGTGATTATATGATGGCAGAATTCATATGTTATATCCACAATACGTGTTTCCCAAGGAATTGTATACAGCGGCAAATTTACTGAATTGCAGTATTCTATTACCTCTGTGGGAACCTCCTTTATGTACGGGCCGAGATTTATTACAAATCCGCAGGCACCGTACTCGTGCAGGCGTTCTGCAAAATTCAAAAGCCATCCCGTATCGCGGTTTTCCATACCTGTAGTAAATACAAGCTCATAGCCATGCAGAAAACGCGGAGCCTCACCACCCTCTATATAGTGGACCCACTGCACCATATTATCTATTCCCTTTTCTCCGGCAATCAGCGTCATGCCGTAATCTTTTTTGGTATCAAGGCAAAGCTCTGCTAATGTAAGCGCCATTTTTACACTTCCCAGTCAAATAAAAATTCTTTGTTTTCAGATATATTTCAGCATATTTATTTATAATATACATTTGAGATGTTGTTTTGAGAATCCAAAATGTTTAGATAACTAAACATTCATCTGACTATTCAGTCTAACAATTTTTTCCCAATTTATTGTGCCATCTTCTAAACAATATACATTAGAAAAAGTTTTTGTAAATTTATTTACGACTTTAGAGTATTCTTCATAAAAGTCATCATTTCTTTGTTTAGCTTTGTAACCTAATGGTTCGATAATTTCAATATAAAAATTATCATCTCCAGTTATAAAACTCCAAAATTTTTGTCCGCAATATTTAAAGTAATCACCTTTATCTGGTTTATTATCTTTTCCGTAACAACAACCATTAATAGCGATAACATTTTGTTCAGCATTTTGAGTCCTTAATATTTTTTTAGCTTTTGCAAAGTTATCCTTCATCTTTTTAATTTGACTACTATTTCCCCAATTTGGACCAGATTTAATTGATATAATATAACGGATATTATTTCTATCAATCTCTAAATCAATACCCTCTATTCCTGATTTTAGACCTCCCATACTATCATTACAGACGTAAATAGCTAGCTTTTCCAAAAATTCTCCAAATATAGTTTCTTCTTGAGATGAAAGAAAAGCGTCAACAATAGTCTTTACTAAATCGCCACTTGTTTGTATATTTTTTGCTTTAAATAAATAGGGATT
>CAUHBX010000139.1 GCA_959604475.1 uncultured Eubacteriales bacterium | reverse complement strand
TTCGTCATCAGACTGTGTAAACCGTGCAATAAGTGAGCACAGGTTATTTATATCAATAGGTTTGCTGACGTGAGCGTTCATCCCTGACGAAATAGCATTTGAGACGTCCTCTGTAAAAGCATTTGCTGTAAGAGCAATTATTGGAATACCTTTTGCGTTTATATGGCAGCTTTCTCGGATGTATTTAGTAGCTTCATATCCATCCAAAACGGGCATTTGTACATCCATCAATATTATGTCAAAATAGTCTTGTTTTGAATTAATAAAGAGATTTAAGGCTTCTTGGCCGTTTTCAGCAGTTTCAACCTCTGCTCCGTGCATTTCAAGCATTGTTACAGCAATTTCCCTATTTAGTTCGTTATCCTCTGCCAAAAGAATACGCTTACCATCTAATAAATTATGATTATCTACAGAGACAGTCTCGGGTTTACCGAAAACTCCGTTTGTAACATTCACAAGTACATTAAAAATAGATGACTCAAACAGAGGTTTCGATATAAATGCGTCTGCGCCCGCTTCACGCGCCTCTTCTTCAATCTCTGACCAATCATAGGCTGAGATAATAATAGGAGTTTCTCTGCCAACTTTTTCTCTGATACGCCTGGTTGTTTCTACGCCGTCCATATCCGGCATCTTCCAGTCAATAAAGCATACATCGAATTCACAGCCATCATTATGTGCTGAAATCACCCGTTCTACTGCCTCTTTACCGCTAAGCACCCATTCCGCATGAATTTTCATCTTATTTAGCAATAAAGCTGTATGTTCACAAATATCCTTATCGTCATCAACAACTAGAACTTCTAGTGATTTCATGTCTTCAGGCTGGATAACCTGCAAATCCGTATCGCTTAATTCAAATGGCAGTTCCACCGTAAAAGCCGTTCCTTCACCGACCTTACTCTTTACATCAATATGTCCGCCCATAAGCATTATAAGATTTTGAACAATTGACATCCCGAGTCCTGTGCCGCCATATCTGCGTGCAATAGATTCGTCTGCCTGTTCAAAAGGAGTATAAATGCAATTTAATGCATCTTCGTCCATCCCTATGCCAGTATCTGTTACAACAAATCTGAGCCAATTCTTTTTATCTCTAGATGGTATACATGATACCTCAAGAGTGACTTTTCCTCCTTTAGGCGTAAATTTAATTGCATTTGAGGCCAAATTCAAAAGTATTTGATTAAGCCTGAAGGAATCACCTATATATGTAGTGTGCTCAGTAAAACCAGTTGTTTTTTCCGAAAATTCAATTCCTTTGCTTTGTGCCTGTGAATAAATAACAGAAACAAAATTATTTAAAAACTGAAAAATTTCAAAGGGCTCTTCGTTAAGTTTAATTCGGTTGCTTTCAATCCGTGACATATCAAGCACATCATTAATTAATGTGAGTAAGTGTTTAGAGGAATAACTAATTTTTCTCAAGCAGTCCTCTACTCTGTTTTTATCATTTATATAGGCGGCAGCATCCTGTAGCATCTGGCCTGCAGCCAGCGTGGTTCAAAACTTTTTGGGTGGTTATATTCTATAATTGTTTCCCATGCAGTTTTTTCTCCATATTTTATTTCTTTGCAAAGCTGTTTAGCCGTATCATCATTCATATGTTTGTAGACAGATTCTCTATTGTCCAAAAGAATGTCTGAAGTAATCCCAAGAACTTTTTCTGAATTTCCTGATACAAAATCGCATTTGTCACCTTTCCCAAAAATTAGAAAAGTCTCATCTATTGTATCTGACAGCAGTTCAAACTGTTTGCTTTTGTTATAAAGCCTGCTGCTCATTTTTCGTATTGTGGACTGAAAAAACAACAGCCCCAAAACCATTGCAGTTATTATAACGACAGACCACATAAAGCTTGTTCTGCTCATTTTTTCAGCTGATGTAAATATGGATTGCTGTGTGCCGTGAACATAGGTCAAAATTTTTTCAGCATTTTGTTCAAGCCTATCATAAAGGTGGTATAAATTTTCTTCCTCATACTGTGCAATCACCTTCAAGGTTGAGCTAGGCTTTATTGCAAACTCAAGAAGGCCGTATTGAGCTTCCTGAATTTCGGCATAAGTATCTTTCATAGCCTTTACATCTTCATCAGGCCCCAAATATAACTCGTCAACCTCATTAAGAAGGGTTTCCATATTATCATACAAATCATCTAAGGCTAATCTAACTTTTTCTACGTCCTCCGGCTGATTATAAGATTGCAGCCTTTCAGTTCGAAGTCGCATAAGTGCGAGATTGGTTTTTATATCACTTATATCACCGTTAACAGCAAATGGATGCTCTGTAGTCAATTTAATCTGCGATGCTAGTTTACTGGTACTGACAGCTGTAACAACAAAAAAGAGTATCAGAAAATGACCAAAATTATTGTTCCTGCAAATGTAATTCTTTTAATTTCTTCATCATTTTTGTCTGAAAATCTTTCATTCAATTATAATCAATCCTCTCAATTATATTGTCTGTATGTTTCGAACCGCTTATACATATTAACTTTAAGTATAACAATGCAGCATGAAAAGAGCAACCATATTATATGAGGAAAGCGACATTTTCAGCAAATTTACATACATAAAAGAGGCACTCCTCTTTTATTTCGAGTCTTTAAATTTATAAGAATTATCTAACTCGTGACAATTAGTTTATCATTAGGGATAATAAGTGAAGCTGCCTCCTGTACTCCGAGATTAATCAGCCACTGTGCTGTAAAGTTAGTTTCGGCTTTTTGCAGCTGCTCTAATATCATTGAGAATTTTTCGGCATCAGCATCTTTTAAGCTTTCTATCATCGACTCAATATATGGCAAAAAATATGCATTTGTACTTTCACGGTCTCCGTGTAAATGCAGCGGGTACCCCCAAATTAGCTGCTGTATCAGCTTAACATATATGGTCCGAAGCGGCTGAAATGGAATGTGCAAAGAAATAAATTCATTGCAGACATATATAATTTTTTCATAAGCTCCAAATTCCATAACCTTAACAAGCTGTTCTATCAACTGTTTTATGCAATTTGAATTCATTGAGCAAATTGTAATATGAGCACATCTTTGGCACGACATTGATAAAATATGAAGACTCTGTAAAAAGTCTAGCAAGCGTTTCTGTAAAATTACATCTGAAAAATCACAGTTATTTTCTGACGGTGCCAGCACTTTTGTGCCAACTCCATTTACAGAGCTTGTGACTCCAAGTTTATTGAGCAGAGATACTGCGCGGCGTATAGTTTTAATTCCAACCTTATTTTCTCTGGCAAGCTCTTTAGGCGAAGGCAGAAAATCTCCTGTTTGATATACTCCATTGCAAATTTTCAATATCAAATCCAAACAAATTGAATAGCAGACCTGAGAGGTTTTCTTATATATGCTCCATGTAAAATCAATTTGTTTATCAGCAGCATGTAATGGAACATTATTTTCAAAAAACGTTTGGAGTCCTTTGAAATATTTCTCTGATGTTACCTCTATCTCTTTACGTAGTGACGTCCACTCATTATTACGGGCAGATTCTATCATATCCAAAAGTGGACTTTTACTGCTGTTAATTACATTTATATTTTGAGGTATGCTGACAAGCGGTGCCTGAAAGAATAAAAACATTTGCCAGAAAAGACGAAGGAGCAAATCATTTCCCAGCGGACTATAAATCAGCTGAAGCTGTTGCGACATTCTATAAACAGGCAAAACTTTTCTTTGCAGACAGCTCTGCTCTAACTTGTCCAGGGTCTCCGATGAGGCATTTTGTAATGCAAACCACTGCACATAGCCGGACAATATTCCTATATATTGTGCAAAGTCAAGTAACGATTCTTTTCTGGATGAGAAATAGCCTTGTATATGCTGCTGAATTTCACTGTCAGTATAATTCACTTTTACCACAGCACCAACACAAGTGCTGAGAGTTATGTATCCCTCCTGCTTAAGACGGTTATAGGCAAGACGAACTGTATCTACTGAAGCCAGAAAATAACTGCTGACTTCTTTGATAGTAGGGAGTAATTCTCCATAACGGTGTGATCCAAATTTTATTTGAGTTTCAAACAGCTCAAATATAAGCTGCTGCAGCTCCATATCCTTTTGCAACTGATTTCCCTCCATATAAGTAATAGCTAGAATAAAATTATAACACATTATGTAAAAATCTGAAATAAAGCTGTCAATAAAATGATTACGTTGATATTTTCTCAGTATTTTGCTATACTTTATTGGTAAGTGACCAAGGATGTGATATTATTATAGAAAACTGTGTCTGTCGTCAATAGAGAAGGAATGAAAAAATATGGAACAAAACAAAAAAATTGAAGAAACAATAAGCGGCGACGTTGCCGAAGACTATGAGCTACTTATGAATACAATGCAGGTAAGTGTCAGTAAACATATCTTAGATGAACATTTCACTGTAGTTTGGAATAATGATTTTTATTTCAAGCTGATTGGATATGATAAAATGGAGTATATTTCATTATTTCACAATCGTCCGGATATATATTACCCATACCACCATTATGAGAATGAGCTGAAAAAAATAAGTGATATAGTAGCACAATCGTTGAAGGAAGGAAAACCAGGTTACAGCACAATCTCCCGAATGCCAATAAAAGGCGGCG
>CAUHBX010000138.1 GCA_959604475.1 uncultured Eubacteriales bacterium | reverse complement strand
ACAGGGAGGGGCTTCGGGCTTCGCAACACTGAGATGCCCCTCCCTGTTGGGCAATAAATTCATATTTTAAAACATAAAAAAAGACCTATAATCATCAACTGACTATAGGTCTTTTTTGCTGTTTAAATTTTTGTATCATACATTCCATTACCGAAAGTATAATATCTTTTTGTTCATTTGTCAGCCCTTTAAGAGCTTTTTGTATATCGCAGCTTTTTTCTATATATCCGATAGAAAGACTATTTTGAAATACAAAATCAGCCGAGGCTTCAACTACATTTAGTATATTGACAAATGTTTCGAGCTTTGGAACCCTATCACCGCGTTCTATATCAGATAAATATTTCGGACTTATACCTGCATATTCAGAACACTTTGTTTGGGATAGTTTCTTATCTATTCTGCATTTATGAAGTTTTTTACCAAAATCGTATTTGTCAAATTTCATTTTAATGCCTTATACTTTAACTTTAAACTTTATTTAAGTATAAGGTTAATGTTGAAATTAGTACATCCAGCAGAATAGTAATTATTCGAGGTTACTTATAATTTGAAAACAAAAAAGTGAACCCCTATCATTGGAACTCACTTTTATATTGTATTTTTAAAATTAATTTCCTTCTGGTCTTTTAGCTTATTAATCATTATTTCTATTACAGACAGCACAATTTCTCTTTGCTTGGGAGTGAGTATTTCAATAGCTTTCTCTATATTAGAACTTTTTTCAATATAACCTACTTTTAAACTATTTAGCAGTATAAAATCAGCCGAGGCATCGAGAACGTTCAGCATTCTAATAAATGTATCAAGTTTTGGAACTTTTTCTCCGTGTTCTATGTCAGATAAATATCTAGGGGATATTTCCATAAATTCTGCACACCTGCTAATGGATAATCCTTTTTTTGTTCTGCATATACGGAGCCGCCGGCCTAAATCTACGGTATCCGTTCTGAGCTTCATACTGCTTACTCCCCATAATACTGAATAGTTTATAACAATATTATGATACGTTTTTTCTCGATTTTAAAAAACGCTCTACAAGTAGATTAATCCACGGATAGTTCATAGTAAGGATAAAAATATATGGTAAAATATGTTTGTAATAAAATTTATTTGTAATTAAGGGTGATTTTATGGAGAACTATGTAAGACGTGTAGACGAACTTAAAAGGATTATAATTCCTGACAACATATGTTCTAAGATGGGGATAAATCCGGGTTCGAAAATTGAATTGGAGTTTGACGAGAACCAGCAGACTATAGTAATTAAAAATTCGATTTCTCAGTGCATCTGCTGCGGAGGGGAGACGTCCCTGAGGGCACTGCCTAGGAATCAATATATTTGTAAAAGCTGTCTTGACTCGTTAAAATAAAAAGAGTGCTAAAAGCACTCTTTTTCTATCTTATTTTATTCAGCACCTGTTCCCTGTCCTTACATAACAGAGGCAACATGCTGTCCTTATATTTTGAAAAATCGGCCATATTCAGCGCCTTTTCAATCCGCTGATTCAGCTTGGGCTTTGCACTTGAAATGTATTTAAGATATTGTATACACTGCCTTGCCACAGTCGGCTTTTCATCTGTTATATGCTCAAAATAAGCGTCAAGCGCGGCCTCGGTTTTGCCCCTTGTATCCCATTTTGAGTTAACCGCAAACAGCCTGAGCCCCCTTGTGCGTACATATGAGCTGCTGTCGGAAAACATTTCTATGAATTTGTCCAGGAAATTATATACCTCATTTGTTTCACTGCTTATTTTCTCAAGCTCTTTCAGGCAGCTGTAGGCGAATTTATCGTCTACGCTTTGAAGGCCGTCAACCAATTCCAATATATTCATACTTCCTCCTATAGTTTAAATTCCGCTTTTGCCATATACATCGGATTTCCGTGCCCAAAGTATATTTTCCTGTCGCCAAGGGACTTTATTTTTTCCACACTGTCAGAAGCGGCTTTTTTATTTGTATATGTGGCCGGGTGCTTTGGACATAAGAAATTCATCATGGCGTCCCCTACAAAAAGGTATCTTGCCAAGACGTCTATACCAATTGAACCGTCCGTATGGCCGGGCAAAGAGATTATTTTGGCATTTACACCAAATTCCTCTAAGGTGTCCCCTTCTTTCAGAAGAAGCGAAGGTATGAACATGGGACACAGGAGGTTTTCCATGCTCCAGTTAGAAACAGCTTCCATAGCCTTGCCAAATAAGCTACCTGATTTCAGCGGCTGAAGAGTGTGGTCAAAAATCAGCTCCTCATCGCCCTCTCCTATTGCAACCGGGATATTTAGCTCCGCCGCCAGATATGCGGAGTTTTGGATATGGTCTATATGCCCGTGGGTAAGCACTATCAGCTCCACATTGTTTCTTTCACAAACCGACAGGATTTTTTCACGATATTTTGCTGTTCCGGTATCTATAAGGACTGCCCTTCCGTTTTCCGATAATATGTAGCAGTTTACAAAACCGCATTTTATTCTCTTTATTTTAATCATTATCCCATCACCTCCGGAGAAGATTAAACTGCATATTTATTTTTGAAATATAGGACAACCAGTATCATAACCGCAAATATCAGATGATTTACAGCGGCGGATTTCAATGTTTTTTGTG
Source organism: uncultured Eubacteriales bacterium (assembly GCA_959604475.1). GTDB lineage: Bacteria > Bacillota > Clostridia > Lachnospirales > Anaerotignaceae > Metalachnospira. Next base: position 2,011 of record CAUHBX010000138.1, on the reverse strand, counting down.
AAAGTGCCGTATTTTCTTTATCCTTCATATATTTGATAAAATCTGAGGCGTAAAAGTTTGTACTGCATATACACAACGTAACTATTATGTATGTAAAAAAGCTTGTTACATCAGACTTATCAATTAAATAGTGAATTGATATATAGAAATATATCAGATAAGCTGTGCTTAACAGAAAATTAAATATAAAAATATTGCCTTTATCCTTTGCTTTCATATTAAAAACAGCGTTTACAGCGAGAAAAAGTAACTGCACTGCCGCTAACTTCATAAGCATAAAATCACCTGTGCTATTATTGGCTGTAACTTATCAGTTTATTTTGATTGCATTATAGCACATTTATTATAATTACAGGACGATTATTGACAATTTAACACATACTTAATATAATGTTTTACAGAGTGTGGCAAAAGGCCGCACGAAGGGGTACACCACCGCGGGTGTAATCTTTCGTGCGGTCTTTTTTCATGCCTGTATTTTTGTTAAAAAGGAGAATGAGAAATGAAGAAAAGACTTTTAGCATTATTTATAACGGCTGCCTTTGTTATGGGAGGCTGTTCACAGTCAGGCTCACAGTCTGCTGAAAATACCGGCGGAACACAAAATATTGAAGAGCTTAACGTGGCCTTCGCACCGTACGACTCTTCTGAAACAATGCTTGCAGAAACGGAGCCCATGAAGGCGCTTTTGCAGGACAAGCTGCTTGAAAAAGGCTATAATGTTGAAAACGTGAATATAACTGTAGGCGCTTCCTATGATGCGGTTGGGGAGGCGTTAAGCGCCGGAACCGCTGATGTGGGCTTTATATCAGGCGGCACTTACGTGCTTTATGACGAGGGCTGCGATGTACTGCTTACTGCCTTAAGGGCGGCCTACAGCAAAGACTCAGATAATCCTGCCGACTGGAACGATGGGACAGAGGGACAATATCTTGACACAATGGCTAAGTACTATAAATCTATTATAATTGCTGGCCCAAGCGCAAAGGGACAGGAGCTTGCCGCAAAGGTCAATAACTCAGAAAAGCTGACATGGGACGATTTAAATTCAGCCACATGGGCCGTAATGGGCGCTTCATCGGCGTCGGGCTACATATACCCTTCCCTCTGGCTTCAGGAAAGGTTTGGAAAAGGGATAAACGGGCTGGACAACGTAATACAGTCGGATTCCTACAGTACGTCAATCGCAAGGCTTGCATCGGAGCAGGCTGATATTATGGTAGGCTTTGCCCATATGCAGTATAAATACGCCGACCAGTGGACAACGGATTTTGGCCGTGAAGACAGCATTTGGAAGGAAACAAATATAATCGGAGTTACAGAGGGTATATTCAACGACACGGTATGCGTCAGCAAAGCCTCGGAAATAATGACTGACGAATTTAAACAGGCGCTGGGCGAGTCCCTGATTGAGATAGGCCAGAGCGAGGAAGGACTTGAAATTATCGACAAGGTTTTTGCACATAAGGGATACGAGTGGGCTGAAAATTCTGACTATGACGGGGAAAGAAAGGCCCAGGAGCTTATAATGAACGCTGAGTAAGGACTTGATTTTATGATAGAAATTAGCAACCTGAAAAAAATATATAAGACTGGCGGCGGCGTAACAGCCGCCGTCAACGGTATAAGCCTGAAAATTCCGGAGGGAAAATTTGTCTCGATAATCGGCCCCAGCGGCGCGGGAAAGTCTACCCTGCTCCGCCTTATAAACGGAATGCTAAGCGCAGACGAAGGCTCGGTATGTATAGACGGAAAAAATATAACAGAGCTTAAGGGAAAAGCAAAAAGGGAGTTACAGAAAAATATATGCATGATATTTCAGGACTTCTGCCTTGTGGGAAACAGCACGGTAAAGAAAAACGTACTTAACGTCTGCCTGGGAAATATGAGCTTGTTTTCTGTCATGTTTGGCATTTTTGGCGCCGAAAACAATAAAAAGGCGGAGCGGATACTTGGACGTGTTGGCATGGCACATAAGTCAGGCCAAATGGCCTCAATGCTTTCCGGCGGA
>CAUHBX010000137.1 GCA_959604475.1 uncultured Eubacteriales bacterium | reverse complement strand
CTGATTTGGGCTGATAGGAGGTTTTTATGACACTGTTTCTTGGTTCACTGCAGCTTGGACTGCTGTACGGAATACTTGCCATTGGCGTATATTTATCGTTTAGAATTCTTAATGTTCCTGACCTTACAACAGAGGGAAGCTTTACATTCGGACTTGCATCTTCCGCAATGTGCGCTATAAGCGGCCATTACGTATTAGGAATTGTTCTTTCAATAGCGGCAGGGGCATTAGCGGGATTTATAACGGGATTTTTGCAGACAAAATGTAAAATACACCCGATACTGTCTGGTATCATTACAATGAGCGGACTTTATACTGTAAACCTTGCCGTTATGAAAAATGCGGTAAATGTTTCATTGATAGGCAAAGATGAGATATTCACAAAGGCTGTAAATGCAATGTCAGCTATGGGCAAAGAGCCGGTTAAATGTATTGTTACATTTATATTTGCCGCTGCTGTAAGCTTTATTATAATTATGTTTTTTAAAACCCATCTCGGGCTATGTATAAGAGCAACGGGAGACAATGAGGCAATGGTCTCATCGTCATCTATAAACGTTGATGCAACCAAAATAATCTCACTTGCAGTTTCAAACGCGTGTGTCGGACTTTCAGGAGGACTGCTGGCACAGTATCAGGGCTTTGCGGATATTAATTCTTCAGTGGGAATACTTGTTGTCGGCCTGGCCTCGGTAATTATAGGTGAGGTTATAATGGGGAGAAGAGGAGTGACTATAGGAATAATATCAGCTGTAGTAGGCTCAATAATATACAGATATATAATAGCTTTAGCGACTGCTACACATATCTTCCCTGCCTTTGCGCTTAAACTTGTATCCGCTGTTATTGTTGCCATAGCGCTTTCAATTCCTGCTATAAAAGAGAGCATAGCGCTTTCAAAAATTAAAAAGGAGGCCAGAAAAAATGCTTAAGATAGATAATGCAGTTAAAATATTTTCACCGGGCACTCCTAATGAACACAAAGCTCTTAATAATCTCAGCCTCCATCTTGAAAGAGGGGAGTTTGTAACCATTGTAGGTTCCAATGGTGCCGGAAAATCAACAATGTTTAATGCTGTCTGCGGAAACTTTCTGCTTGACAGCGGTAAAATAGAGGTAGACGGAAAAGACATAACATTTATGAAGGAACATAAAAGGGCAGGCTTTATCGGAAGGGTATTCCAGGACCCGATGAAAGGAACTGCTCCTAACATGACAATCGAGGAAAATCTGGCTCTGGCGTATTCAAGAAGCCGAAGCGGTCCTCTTGGAATAGCCGTACGAAAAAGCGAGCGTGAGTTTTTTCAAAATGCACTTTCAGAGTTTGAGATGGGGCTTGAGGACAGAATGAAAACGAAGGTCGGGCTGCTTTCAGGAGGCCAAAGGCAGGTTGTTACACTTCTAATGTGTACCCTTGTAACACCTAAACTTCTTTTGCTTGACGAGCATACCGCAGCACTTGACCCTGCTACAGCTGAAAAAGTAATGGAAATCACAAATAAAATTGTTAAGAGAAACAATATTACAACAATGATGATTACCCACAATATGAATTCTGCACTTAAAACAGGCAACAGAACTGTGATGATGGATTCAGGAGAAATTATACTTGATATATCGGGGGAGGAAAGAGACAAAATGACTCTTGATGGCCTTCTCAAAATGTATTCAATGAAAAAGAACGAGGTATTTGCCAACGACAGAATGCTGCTTAACTGAGAGGTGGGCTTAATATGATAAAGCATATAGTTATGTTCTATTTTACAGACATAGTAACAGAAGAAAACCAAGATGAGATTAAACAGATAATTGCAGAGTCTGTTAATAAGATAAAAGCTGCTGATTTAGATGGAGTAATTAAACTGGAACCTATTTTCAATATCGTTAAGGGCATGCCGGAAGTCGGCCTTTATGGAGAGTTTGAGAGCAAGGAAGCGCTTGAAGCCTATCAAATTCATCCGGAGCATGTCAGACACAAAGATTTGACCAAAGACTATTGCAGAGACAGGGTAGTATTTGACTGGGAATAATAAAAAGCACGCCGGTTCATTAGATAAGCCGGCGTGCTTTTTTAGTTATACTATTAAATTTGATAGTAAGTTGACTTTTATAAGTATGCTTGGTAACATTTTAAATATACGACAAGGCTAATTACCCAAAGGAGATTTGAAGGGAAGTACATATATTATGAAAATCTACTCTGAAGACGGTATACTCTTTATAGTAACAGTAGACCATTTGAACGGTGAAGTACTGGGAGATGTAATAGACAGCTTTTACAGCGCAGGTGCAAAAAATGTTCAGATAATAAATTCAATAACTAAAAAGAACAGGCCGTCATACGTCATTATGATAGATGGCTGTGTAAATTCAGCTGAAAACATTGAAGCCGTAATAGTTAATGAGTGCGGGTCTTCCGGCTGGCATAGGTTTAGTACCAGCCACAGGCATACCGAAGTATCCATAGTTGAGAAAAATGTTATTGTAAGATGTGAAGATATATGCTTCAGTTTTTTAGCAAAGGGTAAGCAGATTGCAAATGACACTAAAAATATTAGACCTGAGTACGACAGCTGCGCCGAACTTAAAAAAGAACTGCTCAGGTACAATAAAAAAATATCAATTAAACAGATTTTTACGGCTTTATCAGATTTGTTTCATAATGACAGCTCTAATGAAATTGTATTTTAGGAAATGGAGGAGAGAAAATGGAAAATGCTCAGTTTAATAAGGTACTTGCATCTGTTGAGGCGGCTGCCTTAAATGATGTCGTAAACCTTACCAGCGACAGAATAGAGGCACTGGCAGGCGGCCACGGCATGGTTAACATGGCTATGTTTTCTGTAGCCAATGTTATAGCCGAGGAACTGATGAGGGGAGCCAGCCTGGAGGTTAAATTTGCAAACGAAAGGCACCTCCCTATTGAAGACATAATGTCAAGGGCTATAAAAGCAGCTAAGGATGCGGGTGCAGACGGGGCGAATGCGGCGCTTATTACAGCATGCATGTTTTATCTGGCGGGCACAGCAGCCCAGGTTGGTATACCTGCGGGGAACCGAAAGCTTGGAGCCACAGCCCGTATGCTGGCCAACGTAGACAGGTGTGGTGTAAGCGCAATCCCTACTTCAAAAATGAACAGCAAGGTATCGGCGTTCCCGGCTGTCAAAGCCATATATGATGCTATAATGAATGATGAGCTTTCGCCAATCAATGGCAAGAATATACCTAAAAACGTAGCAGGGGCAATTTATGGCCACAGTGCATTGGGAGAGGACTATATATGGCCGGCTCTTGCTAAAAAGGGCGCGCAGATAGGAACGCATGCGATGCTTTACGCAATGCACGGAATAGGAACCGGAGGGAATGCCTTTCAGGCTGCTGTGCTTGGGTCAGCCGCTATTTTGGAGATTATTCACCCAGATGCAGAAGTGCCTGAGGAGTTTGGTACCTATGGCCGTACAAGCTCAGTATATTTAGTTGGAAAAGCGGCGGCTGAAACTGCCGGGCTCCCTCCCAAGCTTCACATGCGCGTAACAGGTGAAGAATTTGATACAGCACATGTTGTAGGTGAGGTCGGCTTAATTCTTAAGGATATAGGTGGCCCGTCTGTCGTAGGTATGATGTGCTTTGTGGAAATCTTTTCATGCTTTAAAGAAAGAATATGCGGTGCGTCAGGAGCTCCACATAATTCGCCGCTTGGCCATATGACATGCTATACCGTTCCCGCTATGAAAGCGCTTGCAGCCGGAGAAGACCCTAGGGGCATAGGAGAGGCTATTGTTCAGGACAGAATGAATGATACAGTAAATCCCGAGTCATCAGCCTTCAGCATTTATGCAGTTTCAAAAAAGGCGTCTGAGCTTAGAAACGGGCCTGTAACAAAGCTCTTAGTAAATGCAACACTTCCTTATGTTACTAAGATGATTTATGACAGGACTTTAACTGTTTATAATTCTTTAAACAATAATAAGAGTCTAACAGAAATAGTTAAAAAGCTTGATGACGACCGCGTGGCAGCTGTTGAGAAATACACAGCTAAGTGGTGGAAAAAAGCCTTCGACAGAGATGTGACAATTAAATTCCATAAGATAGGCAATGCAGCCCGCAGGACATCAAAGCTTGTTCAGAAGTATTTTGCTTTTGACCCGCTTGTAACTGTAGAGGTTAGAGAAGGCGAAAACCATGCTATAATGGAGCACTTTGTTGATAAGGTAATACCTGATGTAAGCTTAGGCAAATGTCCGGAGCTCGCATGGGCTGTTCCGCTTGCGGCTCCGGCTGTATCGGATTTGGCCCTGTCAGGCTGCTGTATTTTGAATGTTGTTATTCCTGCGGCGGTAGCCGCTATTATGGAATACGGTTCTGCAGACGAAGCTTCGGGTGAAGCGGAAAAGGCAGCTTATATAACTGCCGGAATTCCTGGAGGAAAGGCCGCAGCTATGAAGGTAGCAAATACAGCATGTGCTGTCTATAATGTAATAAAATAAAAGAGTCTTTAAAGCAGATATGAAAACATATCTGCTTTCTTAGTGTCCTTTATAGCCCAATAGTATACTCAAAGTGCCTATACCACTTTGAAGTGCGTACTTTTTATTTTCATTTTACTGGTTTATTATTAAGTTA
>CAUHBX010000136.1 GCA_959604475.1 uncultured Eubacteriales bacterium | reverse complement strand
AGCCGCAAATATCAGTGTTGAGCTTGATAATAGAGACGAAAAAATCGGCTATAAAATTCGTGAGGCAAGAAATGAAAGAGTTCCTTATATGCTTGTTGTTGGGGAGAAGGATATGGAGGCAGGCAAGGTTTCTCTTCGTTCAAGAGCCAACGGCGAGGAAGGTCAGTTTGATTTAACAGACGTAATAGACAGAATATCAAAAGAAATCAAAGAAAGAGCATAACAATAAAAAGCACCTAAAATAAGGTGCTTTTTTATTGTTAGCTGTTTGAGAGTAAGCTTTTTTCTGTGTGCCATTCTGACGGCACTCCTGCACTCCTGGAGCATTGTGTTAATAGTATCCTGACCTAACGTTACATTCTTTTTTTCTTTTCAGGATGAGCCATGCCGATAAAATGCTTTTTGATATACTCCATATATAGATGACTAAAAAGTTATTTTAATTTATTATAATATATGTTATTATTTTTATTATATTGTAAATAGTTTGTAAGGTTCCGGGAGGTAAAACAATGAAAATAGCAATAATAGGGTTAGGCGGAGTAGGGGCGACTGTAGCCGGCGCACTGAATGAAGAAAGTAATAATCTTATATTAATAGCCAGAGGAGAAACCCAAAAGGCCATAAAGCAGAGGGGGCTTATTGTTGAGTCTGATGTTTTGGGAAACAGAACAGTTCATCCCGGTCTTGTTTCAGATGACGCACATGAAATAGGAATTGCCGATGTTATTTTTATTTGCTGTAAGACATACTCTCTTGAAAGCGTATGCAGGCAGTACAAGGATATAATTGGAACGGATACGCTTGTTATACCTCTGCAAAACGGGATTACTGCATCTAAAGAAATTGCGTCATATTTAGGTGATAGAGGATATATAGCTGACGGATACATATACTGCTTCTCAAACATTATTGAGCCTGGTATGATTAAAAACGCCGGGCAAATGCTAAAAATGGGTATTGGATTTGATAACGGAAGAAGAGACGAGAAGGCTGAAAAGATTGTTGAACTTTTAAATAAAGGCGGTCTTAAAACCATATATGGCGGAGAGGCTGTAAAAACAGAGCTATGGGAAAAATATACCATGATGTGCGGAAATAGCTGTGCACTCATTTATTTTGACTGCGACATGGGAGGAATTCAAGATGACCCCGTAAAATTGGAATTTTTAATGGGGATTTATACAGATATAAAACGTTTAGCGAATGCTGCTGGAGTTAAAGTTGATGAAAATATAGTAGATAAGTATCTTAAGGTGTTTATGACAAATCCGCCTCAGTCAATGACGTCAATGTACAGAGACATAAAAGCTGGAAGAGAAAATAACGAATTTGACTCCGTTGCTGGCAGCGGATACAGACTGGCGCTTGAACTTGGAGTTGATGTACCATATATGAAAAAGGTTTACGAAAAGATGAATAAAAACAGTTGACACATGCTGGGATAAATGATATACTATCTCAGGTAACAAAGAAGAAGTATCCACTTCTCACCTTACGGCAATTAGGCTGGTAGGGTTAATACTTTTGATAAACCTATGGTTTTCTGCGTATTAAAGTGGATAGTTCTCTATCCACTCTTTTTATTGTATCGGAGGTGCTTAACCATTACTGAATTAATGATTAATGAACAAATCAGAGATAAGGAAGTAAGACTTATCAGCGAGACGGGCGAACAGCTTGGCATAGTATCAGGCAAAGAGGCGCAAAAGCTCGCGGACGAGAAAAAATTAGATCTCGTAAAAATTGCGCCAACTGCTAAACCACCTGTATGCCGTATAATGGACTATGGCAAGTATAAGTTTGATCAGGCTAAAAAAGAAAAAGAAGCCCGTAAAAGACAAAAAACCATAGAGACTAAGGAATTACGTCTTTCGCCCAGCATTGATGACCATGATATTCAGGTTAAGGTTAAGAAAGCAATTGAATTCCTTAAAAATGGGGATAAAGTTAAAGTAAGCATTCGTTTCAGAGGACGTGAGCTTGGACGTACAAGCGGCGGTGAAGCGATTCTTGAGAGCTTTGCAAATTCCGTAGCAGAATACGGTGTAGTTGATAAACCTGCGAAAATGGAGGCCAGGAGCCTTGTTATGTTCCTTGCCCCCAAAGCATAATTACTTAAACGCAATTAAGGAGGAAATTTAAAATGCCTAAATTAAAAACGAAAAAAGCTGCAGCAAAACGCTACAGATTAACAGGAACAGGAAAAGTTAAAAGAAATAAATCAAATACACAGCATATCCTTGGCAAAAAGTCTACTAAGAGAAAAAGAAATCTTAGAAAAGCGACAACAGCAGATAAGACTGTAGTTAAGACAATCAAGAAGAAATTAATTCCGTACGCATAAGACCAAGGATAAGGAGGATTTGAATAATGGCTAGAGTTAAAGGCGCATTAAACGCAAGAAAAAGACATAAAAAAGTATTAAAATTAGCAAGAGGATACAGAGGAGCAAGATCAAAACAGTACAGAGTTGCTAAGCAGTCTGTTATGAAGGCAATGAGCTATGCTTTCGCTGGAAGGAAACAGACAAAGAGAGAATACAGAGCTCTCTGGATTACTAGAATTAATGCTGTAGCAAGAAAATATGATATTTCTTACAGCCAGCTTATGCACGGCTTAAAGCTTGCTGAGGTTAACATAAACAGAAAAATGCTTGCTGACCTTGCTGTTAGCGATGAAACTGCATTTGCTAAGCTTGTTGATACAGCAAAGGCGAAGCTGTAATTTAAATTATTAAAGACCTGATTAATCAGGTCTTTTTTTATCTCTGTTTCATTTAGTTTTTATTTTACAATCTTAGATATGGCCTTAAAATGAGGAGTTCCCGCTGCATAGGTGAGCTCAAACAGTACGGCTTCAGCGCTTGTTATCAATGCTCCTTCACCCATTGCTCTTTTTATTGTAGTCTCTTTGTCACTAGTCTTTCTTGAGGCTATACAGTCTTCAACAAGAATTACGTTATATCCCATAGCCTTTAAATCAATAACGCTTTGAAGTACACATACATGGGCCTCAACTCCGCAGACGATTATGTTTTTTCTTCCAAGCGCTTTTACCGCTGAATTAATTTCTTCAGTAGAAAGCCCGCTGAAGGTAAGCTTTTCATATGGTTTATAGCTGTCCCCCATACATTCTGTAATTTCCGGCACAGTCTTACCCAGGCCTTTTGTATACTGTTCTGTAACAACCATAGGTATTTCAAGCTCCTTAAGGCCTTTAAGAAGTTTTTTGGAATTATCCATAAGATTATCAAGGCCGCTCATAGCTGGAAGCAGCTTCTCCTGATAGTCGACAACAAGAACTGCTGCATCATTTGCATTAATTCTCATAAAGCTCATCTCCTCTAAAATAATTGGTAGGACAATTATATCATAGCTGATTAAAATTTACAATATAATAAGGACAGACAAAAACTATTCTGTCTGTCCTTTATATTAGTAGTTTCCGTTTTTAACAAAGGCTGCCTTAGATTTAAGAGTGGAGAGCCTGTTAAGTGCCTCATAAAGAGTATCATCATTTTTAGCAAAATGAAATCTAATATAGTTATTTACGTCCTCATGGAAGAAGCTTGACCCTGGTACGGCACCAACACCAACTTCTCTGGCAAGCCATTCACAGAATTTTACATCATTTTTTACTCCGAATTCTGAAGTGTCTACAAGGACGTAATAAGCACCCTGAGGGTCATTATAGCTCAGACCTAAGTCTTTAAGTCCATTAATGAATATATCCTTCTTGCTCTGATATACGTTCAGGAAATCTCGATAGTAATCGTCTCCGAGTTCAAGTGCGGTAACAACTGTTTCCATAAGAGGGTGCGCGGCACCAACTGTGAGGAAATCATGGACTTTTTTTGCCACATCAATGATTTTTTCAGGCGCGAAAATATAGCCGAGACGCCAACCGGTTATTGAGTATGTTTTAGAAAGAGAGCTGCATGTAATCGTACGCTCAAACATACCGGGAAGGTTTGCGAAGTATATGTGTTGATTGGGTTCATATACGATATGCTCATAAACCTCGTCAGTTATTACAAATGTATCATATTTTTCGGCGAAATCAGCAATTATTTTAAGTTCATCTAGTGTAAATACCTTTCCGCATGGATTAGAAGGGTTACAAAGAATAATAGCCTTGGGATGCTGCTTGAAGGCCGCCTCAAGAACATCTGCATCAAATGTAAATTCAGGAGGGTTAAGTGGTATGTAAATAGGGTCGGCTCCTGTTAAGATGGCGTCAGCTCCATAATTTTCATAAAAAGGTGAAAATACAATAACCTTATCTCCTATATTGCATACGGTCATCATAGCACACATCATAGCTTCTGTACTGCCGCATGTAACAAGTATATTTGTATCAGGATTAAGCTTCGTCCCGGTAAAATGTTCATGCTTATTAGCAAGCGCTTCACGCATTCGCTGAGAACCCCATGTAATTGCATACTGATGATAATCTTCATAGGCTACCTCTGCCATTCGGTCCATAAGTACTTTAGGCGGGTCAAAATCAGGAAAGCCCTGCGATAGATTGATTGCGTTATTCTCAAGTGATATACGCGTCATCTTTCTTATAAGGGATTCTGTGAATGTGTCAGTTCTGTTGCTTAAGCTAGGCATATGGAAGTTCCTCCTTGTTGTTTCCTTAGATAAAT
>CAUHBX010000135.1 GCA_959604475.1 uncultured Eubacteriales bacterium | reverse complement strand
ATGCAGAAACATTGCCTACAGCTGCAGCGGCAGAATTGGCTGTACATGCTACAAAGATATCCCGCTCAAAGCAATGGATGATATTGAAAGCAAATATTTTGTCCGGACACTTCTTGAAGATAAACCCGGAACGCTTGCGGCGGTTGCAAGCACCTTCTCTGGTAACAACGCCAGCATAGACCAGATGGTTCAAAAGACCAAGCTTCCCGGATACGCCGAGGTTGTTTTCATAATTGACAATGTGAAGGAACAGCTTTTCTTCAGAGCCATTAAAGAGCTTTCCGCAATGCACTATGTTAGAGAAATATCCTCTATTATCAGGGTGCATAACGACATAAATTAAAAGTAAGCCCCGAAGCTTTTGTTCGGGGCCTTTTTAAGCCTAAACCGGATGAAAATCCGTTTGTTAAATTCAGTTAAACATTTGTTTCAGCTTTTTCCTGACAGCCTCTCCGGCCTCCTGTGTTGTGGCGCTTCCTCCCAAATCCTGCGGTATATGCTTTCCTTCAAGCAATACGTCATCAATTGCCTGAATTATCGCCTTGCCCCATTTAATCTGTCCAAAATGGTCCATCATCTGGCTTACAGACCATATTGCCGCAAATGGGTCAGCCTTGCCCTGTCCAGCTATATCCGGGGCGGAGCCATGAATAGGCTCGAACATAGAAGGATACTTCTTTTCAGGATTTATATTTGCGCCTGCCGCAAGTCCCATTCCTCCGGCTATAGCCGCTCCTAAATCAGTTATTATATCTCCAAAAAGGTTTGACGTTACAATAATCTGAAACCTTGAAGGCTCCTTTACGAAAAACATGCATGCCGCGTCCACAAGGCAGGTATGGGTTTCTACATCTGGGTACTCCTCCCCTATTCTTTTAAAGGTTTCATCCCAGTATACCATTGAGTAATTAAGCGCGTTGCCCTTACTAATGCTTGTAAGCGTTTTTTTCTCTTTTCTTGCAAGTTCATAGGCATAGCGTATAATCCTTTCAGTGCCTACCTTCGAAAACACACCGGTCTGAAGCACGACCTCATTAGGCTTGCCCTCATTAAGTCTGGCCCCTACGCCTGAATATTCTCCCTCGCTGTTTTCTCTGACAACAACCATATCAACATCTTCAGTGGATTTTACGGTTTTAAGCGGACACGGAGCGCCTTTTAAAAGCTTAATGGGCCTTAGGTTTACATATTCATCAAAGCCTTTTCTTATTTTAAATAAAAGGTCTCTTAGGGAAATATGGTCAGGGACATCTGGGGCTCCTATGGCGCCCAGGTAAACAGCGTCATAGTCCTTCAATATGTCCATGAATCCGTCCTCCGCCATTTTTCCTTTCTCTTTGTAGTAGCTGCAGCTCCAAGGAAATTCAGAAATTGTAAACGACAGCCCCTTATCGAGCTCCTCTATTGTTTTTAAGAGTTTTACTCCCTCTGAAATAACCTCCGGGCCAATCCCATCCCCCGGAATTACCGCTATTTTAAAATTTTCCATATCTGCCTCTCCTCCTTAAATGTTTAGATGCCTTTTATTTTGGTTCCATTATAAGCCAATAAATTTTTAATGTAAAATAAATAATTTATATAAAACCATATTCAAAACTTATCGAAATATAAAAAATAAATATTTTACAAATACACAGATATTACTTATAATAAAATAAAAAACTGCTGTGTGAAGGGAGTGTTTTTCAATGAGTGAGAAAGCAAAAACTGTAAGAGTGGCGGTTGTACAGGCCGCGCCGGTTGTATTTGACCTGGAGAAAACGTTGGAAAAAGCCATTGGGCTTATACATGAGGCCGCAGAAAAAGGAGCCAACATTGTCGTTTTTCCTGAAACATTTATTCCCGGCTATCCCAGAGGGCTTACATTTGGCTTTAATATCGGTGCAAGAACTATGGAAGGCAGAAAAGATTTCCAGCGTTTCCATGACAACTGCGTAGCTGTTCCGGGGCCTGAGGTGGACATTTTGGCTAAGGCTGCCGCTGAAAACAACGTGTACCTTGCAATGGGTATTACAGAAAAGGACGGAAATAATATTGACGGCACACTTCACTGCTGTATGCTGTTCTTCGGACCTGACGGCACCTTCTTAGGCCGCCACAGAAAGCTTAAACCTACAGGCTCAGAGCGTTATATCTGGGGTCAGGATGATGGAAGCACGCTTACAGTTGTAGACACGCCTTACGGACAGATGGGTGCATTAATCTGCTGGGAAAACTATATGCCCTTGGCAAGAGCAGCCATGTATCAGAAAGGCATCAAGCTCTATCTTGCCCCCACGGCGGACCAGAGAGATACATTCCAGTGCACGCTGCGCCATATAGCAATTGAGGGACGCTGCTTTGTAATCTGCTGTAATCAGTATATGGAAAAGAGCATGTATCCCACAGACCTGTACGGCTATGCTGAAATTGAAGCCCAGCCCGACGTTATGTGCCGTGGAGGAAGCTGTATAATAAATCCCTTTGGAGAGTATGTCGCAGGGCCCGCTTTCGATGGGGAAGAAATACTTGTCGCAGATTTGGACCTTGACCAGATTACACAGGGTAAAGCAGACTTTGACTGTATAGGCCATTATGCAAGACCAGACATATTCGAGCTTATCGTACATGAAAAGAAATAAAGGTGATATAGGATGAAACTGTATCAGCTCAGATATTTTTCGGCCGTATGCAGCTGCGGCCACGTAACAAAGGCGGCTGAGGAACTTCATGTTTCTCAGCCCTCCGTTTCTAACGCCATAAAAGAGCTTGAGGATGAATTCGGCGTAAACCTGTTTCACAGGATAAACAACAGGCTAACCCCAACTCAGGAGGGTCTTACCTTCCTGGACAGGGCTGTTAAGATACTTCAGCTTACAGACGATACACAGGCCCTTATGACTGAGATGGGCAGCAGGAAAAGGCAGGTTAAAATAGGCGTCCCTCCAATGATAGGCACCTTTTTGTTCCCTAAGCTGTTTAAGGATTTCAAAGATAAAAATCCGCAGATACAGCTTGAGCTGGTAGAAGGCGGCACTCCGGAGATGCTCAGGGCAATTGAGGAAGATGTCTTGGACTTGGCAGTGATAATAACCAACGACGTTAAAAGCCCCGATATCCATATAAAGCATATCTGCGATACAGAATTCCATTTTTGTGCCGGTAAAAATCATAAACTATCCGGCAGAGACAGCGTAAGCTTTTTAGATATAAAAGATGAAAGCCTTATATTATTTAAAAACGGATATTTTCAGAATAAATTTGTCAGAAAGCGTTTCGCAGAAATTCACTCGGAACCAAATGTAATACTATGCTCTAATCAGGTTGTTACAATGAAAAACCTTATGAAGGAAGGAATTGTATGTGCGTTCCTTATAAAAGAGGTAGTTGAGGATGAGGATGATATAATAAGTATACCGCTTGACCCTCCTGTCCCAATACAAATAGGCATAATATGGCGAAAGAACAAAAGGCATTACAGCGACACCATTCAATTTATGAAATATGCCGAGACATTGTAAAACAGCCCCTGATTATCAGGGGCTGTTTTTATATTTATGCTCTTCTGTTAGCAAGAGTATTTTTAGGGTCTGTATCACCCTTCATAGAATCATCGAAATTTTTAAGTGTAGTTTCAGCTATTGCTCTCATTGCCTCAGTTGTAAAAAATGCCTGATGGCTTGTTACAAGCACATTGTGGAATGTGAGAAGCCTTGAAAGCTCATCATCGCTGATGATTTCATTTGACCTGTCCTCGAAGAAGTATTCATCCTCCTCCTCGTATACGTCAAGCGCGACGCCGTTGAACTTTCCAGCCTTCAGCGCCTCTACAAGGGCTGTCGTATCAACGATTGCACCTCTTGATGTGTTTACTATAATTGCGCTGTCCTTCATAATTTTAATTGTATCGGCGTTTACCATATGCCTTGTATCTTCTGTAAGAGGGCAGTGGAAGGTAATAATATCCGAACGTTCAAACAGAGCTTCCTTAGTGACATATGTCGCCTTTAAGCCTTCTATCGGATAAGGGTCGTAGGCCAGTATTTCCATACCGAAGCCCTGAAGAACGTCAATCATGGCCTGACCAATTTTACCTGTACCGACAACACCGATTGTCTTGCCCTTAAGCGTCATACCCATAAGTCCGTTTATGCTGAAGTTAAAATCTCTTGTCCTTTGATATGCCCTGTGGACATTTCTGTTCACAGCCATAAGGAGAGTAAGAGCAAATTCAGCAACAGCCGCAGGAGAATAGCTGGGTACACGGAGCACATCAAACCTTCCCTCGGCAGCCTTAAGGTCCACGTTATCATAGCCTGCGCATCTTAAAAGTATTGTTTTAACTCCCTCTTTACTCAAAATATCAAGAATTTCCCTGTCAGCCTCGTCGTTAACAAATATACATACGGCATCATTTCCTGTAGCAAGGATTGCAGTGTCCTTACTTAACTTTGTCTCAAAAAAAGTGACATCAAAATTGTGCTCCTTGGCTAGGGGCTTAAACCAAGTTTTATCATAGGGTTTTGTGTCATAAAAAGCAATTTTCATAATTATCCTCCTAAACCTTAATACTATATCTCCGACTCTATTTGTTATATTTTTAACATATTTTAAAGCTAATGTCAATAGATTTTCATAAAATTTAGCAATTTTAATTTTCTCATTAAATTGTAATGTCCAATTT
>CAUHBX010000134.1 GCA_959604475.1 uncultured Eubacteriales bacterium | reverse complement strand
CACCAGAGGTTTATGACAAAGCAAAGGAGAACCTCGATAATCTGATGGCAAGCGGCATTCTCATTCAGGATGATAAGCCTATGCTGTATATATATGAACTGACAATGGAAGGAAGAAGCCAGACAGGCCTTGTGGCATGCACATCCATTGATGAGTACATAAATGGGATAATAAAAAAGCATGAGCTTACAAGAGAGGATAAAGAACAGGACAGGATTCGCCATGTAGATATTTGCAACGCCAATACAGGCCCTATTTTTCTTGCATACCGTACGGTTGATAAAATATCTGAAATTATTAATAAAATTAAGAAAAATTTTCCTATATACGACTTTACCGCTGAAGACGGAATAAAACATAAAGCTTGGGTTATAGATAATGAAGATGATATAAACAACCTTGTGGAGCTTTTTACGGCTGTTCCTAATCTTTATATTGCAGACGGACACCACAGAAATGCCTCTGCCGCCAAGGTTGGCTTAAAGAGAAGGATGGAGAAGCCGGATTATACAGGTGAAGAGGAGTTTAACTACTATCTCTCCGTTATTTTCCCTTCTGACCAACTGAAAATATTGGATTACAACCGTGTTGTCAGAGACCTCAACGGGATGAGCGATGAGGAGTTTATTACAAAGCTTTCGGAAAAATTTGATATTAAAAGTGTTTCTGGGCGTGCCAAGCCGGAAAAACAATATGACTTTGGAATGTATTTAAATAAAAAATGGTATATGCTGACAGCAAAAGGCACGATTAGGAATGCGGATGCGGTTAAAGGACTTGACGTTTCAATTTTGCAGGACAATGTGCTTATACCGCTGCTTGGTATTGGAGATATAAGGACGGATAAAAGAATTGATTTTGTCGGAGGAATAAGAGGGCTAGGAGAGCTTGAAAAAAGAGTTGACAGCGGCGAAATGAAAGTAGCGTTTGCTATGTATCCAACTTCTATAGAGCAGCTTATGACAATTGCCGACGAGGATAAAATTATGCCTCCCAAATCTACATGGTTTGAACCAAAACTAAGAAGCGGACTGTTTATACATTCGCTAGAGTAAAAAGTATATAAGAAACAAATAATAGTGGTGTGCCTGATTTGGCACATCACTTTTTGCTTAGGAGGGAATATAATGGGCAGATTTGTAAACGGAATGATTGCCGGCAGTATGGCTGCGGCAGCAGGAGCATATTATCTTGCAAAAAATAAAGAAAAGGGCCGCCATATGATAAATGAAGGCCGTGAAGTTCTTGATAAGGCAGAAAATTGCCTTGACAAAGCGGAACAAAAAATGTTTTAACTTTTTTCGGCGGGCAGAAGCCCGCCGTTTTAATTGCAGTTTTTTGTTGAAAGCAGTTTTAAAATGGTATAAACTGTGTATATACTTGACTATTCCTGTTTTATAGGAGGGGAAACTATGAAAAAATTTGTTTTAGCATTATTAACTATGGCTCTAACCTTTTCAAACACTCTTACAACATTTGCTGATACAAGTGAAGAAAATATGATAGCTGTATAGTTTGAGGAAATGCCTGTAACTGTTTACATAGAAAGGGAACAGCATATGATAAACAGCCGGTGTATTTCGGAATTTAACTTGGTTGTGGCAGAAAATGAAGCGGGAGCCTTAAAAGAGGGGACTAAGCTTTCATTTAATATAAGCCCAATGAAGTTTGACGGACTCTTTATAAAGGATATTGACGGTGACCTGGAAATAGCAGACAGAATCCAAGACGACAGGATTATAGACATGACGCACCAAGCTACATCTCTGAGGACGGTTTTATAATGGTTCCTGTTGAAGCTCTGACAAAGGCCGCATTTGCAGAATTGAGGATGAGCAGTGAGGGCAGAAATGCTTATATAACGAAAAATCAGAGGACAGTTGAATATAATGTCGATTCAGAAACAGTACTTATTAACGGCACAGGAGTTGAGGGTTGGTGTGCCCCCAAAACTATTGATGGGACAATGTTTATTACAATTAGGGATTTCAGCGTAATCTTAATGGGTGCTGAACATATATCGTGGAACGAGGTCGAAAAGACAGCAGAAATTAATGGCGCGCAATGAATGTCTGTTTTCCTTTACTTTTTTGCTGTCAGAGTTTAATATAGATAAGATGACAATATTTTTTGGAGGGAACAAAATGGAAGTAAGAACAAGATTCGCGCCTAGCCCCACAGGCTATATGCATATTGGTAACTTAAGAACTGCATTATATGAATATCTTATAGCGAAATCAAAGGGCGGTAAATTTATTCTGCGTATAGAAGATACTGACCAGGAACGTAAAGTTGAAGGCTCCGTTGATGTAATATATAAGACGCTTGAAATGACTGGGCTTAAACATGATGAGGGCCCTGATGTAGGAGGCGAATACGGCCCGTATGTACAGAGCGAAAGAATGGGAATGTATATGGACTATGCCCTTGAGCTTGTAAAACAGGGAAAGGCATATTACTGCTTCTGTACAAAGGAGAGGCTGGATTCCCTTAAGGAAAGCAACGAGCATGGTGACGCTTTTGCCCGCTACGACAGACACTGCCTTAATCTGCCAAAGGAAGAAATTGAGGCCAATCTTGCTGCTGGAAAACCATTTGTTATCCGACAGCTTATGCCAAGAGAAGGCACTACAACATTTGAGGACGTTGTTTACGGTGCCATTACTGTTGATAACAGTGAATTGGACGACCAAATCTTAATTAAATCTGACGGCTTTCCGACATATAATTTTGCTAACGTTGTTGATGACCATACAATGAATATAACCCATGTTGTAAGAGGAAGCGAATATCTCTCTTCGACTCCGAAATATAATCTTCTTTATGATGCCTTTGGCTGGGATGCTCCCGAGTATATACACCTTCCTCCGGTTATGAGGGACGCGCAGCATAAGCTTTCAAAGCGGCATGGCGACAAATCATTTGAAGACCTTATAAATGAGGGATATATTGTTGAAGCTGTTGTGAATTATATTGCTCTGCTTGGATGGAGCCCTTCGGATAATCAGGAGATTTTCTCAATGGACGAGCTCATCGAAAAGTTTGACATAGCGGGTATAAGTAAATCACCTTCGATATTTGATATTAAAAAGTTAACATGGATGAACGGTGAATATCTTAAGATGATGGATAATGATAAGTATTGGAAGCTTGCGGAGCCTAAACTCAAGGAGGCTGTAAAAACTCCCGGTATAGACCTCAAATTTGTTGGTGAGCTTTTAAAAACAAGGATTGAAACACTTAATGATATATCGGAATTAGTTGATTTTATAGATGCACTTCCAGAATATTCTACCGAGCTTTACATCCATAAAAAGATGAAAACCACTGAGGAAATTGCTCTTGAAAGCCTGAAGGCAGTTGTGCCTGTGCTTGAAAGTCAAAAAAATTGGTCTAACGACAGCCTTTACGAGTGCCTTATGGAACTTGCCAAGGAAAAAGGGTTAAAAAACGGACAGATACTTTGGCCGGTTAGGACGGCGCTTTCTGGAAAGCCGTCATCACCAGGAGGAGCTACAGAGCTTGCGGTAATACTGGGCAAGGAAGAGACGCTTAGAAGAATAAACAACGGTATTGAAAAGCTGGATAATAAATTAAGCTGAGCGAAATTAAAGGCGTTATGTAAATAACGCTTTTTATTACTTTTATCTTAAAAAGTCTGCCCAATGTTGACACAAACAGCAATGAATTGTAAAATAAAACAATAAGCTAAATTAATATGGCTCATTATGTAAATAGGCAGATATTGACAGCTATATATTACCGGAGGGATAATTGAAATATGGACGATAATATGAACAACAAAGGAAATGAGAACGAAAGCGGAGAAGCTGCTTTTGGCTCAAGGGAGTACTATAAAAATCTCTATGGTGACTTACCCGAGGATGTTGCGGAAATGCTTATAGGAACGCATCCGCTTATGAAAAAAGAGGTGAGCGACGAGCTTACACACAGTATAAAGATTAAGTCGGCAAGAGAAAAAAATTTAAGAGCGGTTACGGAGACTGATGATGAAGCTGACAATGAGCAGAAAGCCGGTTTTGAAGAGGAAGACATAGCTTCAGCCTCTAAGGACCCTGTCGAGGATATTGTAGAGCCTGAGGACCTTCACGACTATGTGGGGGATATCACTAACTTTACGAAGGGGCTAGTTACTCCATCAGCAAAAAAACAGAAATCGGAGACACATCACGTGGTTGAAGAAACTAAGTATGAAGAGCCTAAAAGCGAGGATGACATTACAGCTGAACAGGTTGCCAAAATGCTTGGAGGGGTGGACGTTGAACCTGTAGACCAGGATGAGTTTGAGGAGTTTGAAGAGGTAGACCAAAGGCCAAGAAAGAAAGTCAGAAAAGAAGACAGGGCCGAAAAAAGCTCAAAGCCTAAAAGAAGCCATAGACAGATTGATGAAAAAGCGCTTGAACTTGATAACATTGAGAAACAGGCTAATCTTAATGAGCTCTTTCGTGAGGATGACGACTATTACGAAGAGAAACATTCGGGCAACAGTGTGCTTAGAATAGTTATTATAGTTGCTGCGGTAGTTGTCCTAGCATTCTTTATTTATAAGGTTGCTTCTTTATCAGGACAGGTTACAAAGCTCAATGAACAGGTAACCAGCTACAAAACTATGGAAACAGAATATGAACAGCTTAAGCTTGACAACCTCAGCCTTACAGAG
>CAUHBX010000133.1 GCA_959604475.1 uncultured Eubacteriales bacterium | reverse complement strand
CCCCTATTTGATAAGCGAATACATTATGAGTGGCATCCCAGTATTTTTTCCTCATTTCCGTAATAAAAGCTTTAGCTTCATCTTCAGTTTTCACAGGGCATACCGTTGCAATAAATCTTGATTTTTTTTCAATCATTTCCGCTTCAGCACGGTTCAGTATAGTTACATATTCGTCAAGCATATTTTCACCCCTTCTAAAAAAGCCGGTTTCAAAGAAACCGGCCTGAATATTACTCGTTATTCTCATTAAATTCTTTCAGCTTAGCCATTACTTTGCCATGTACAGAGCCGGAAGGATATTGGCCCTTTTCATCCTTTTTTCCAGCCTCTGTCCCAAGAAGCAATTCAATCCCCTCATCTATGGACGATATAGGATATATGTGGAACATTCCATCCTTTACAGCCTGTATTACGTCATCTTTAAGCACAAGGTCCTTTACGTTTGACATAGGTATTACAACCCCCTGGCGGCCCGTAAGTCCCCTGCGTCGGCAAAGGTCGAAGTATCCCTCAATCTTATAGGTAACCCCTCCTATGGCCTGTATTTCTCCGCACTGGTTTACAGAACCGGTAACAGCCAGAGATTGGTTTACAGGTATTTCTGAAAGGCTTGAGAGTATACAGTACAGCTCCGTACTGGAAGCGCTGTCGCCGTCTATTCCGTTATAATTCTGCTCAAAAGCTATCCTGCAGCTTAAGGACAGCGGCATATCCTGTGCATACATACTTCCAAGATAACCTGTTATTATCTGAACTCCCTTATTATGGGTAGGGCCGCTCATTTCCGCCTCTTTTTCAATATTTACGATACCCGATTTCCCCATATAGGTTGTTGCTGTAATTCTTGTGGGGCTGCCAAAAACATAATCGCCCATATCCAGAACAGCCAGCCCGTTTATTTTTCCAACACAGTATCCGTCGGTAGCTATCATAACCGTATTGTCATCAAGAAGCTCGTTCATCTTTTCCTGATACATGGCAAGGCGGTACTCTCTTTCGGTATCTGCCTTTTTAACGTATTCGGCAGTAATAATGTCCGCACCATCAAGCATTGCCCACGTAGCCGACTCAGCAAGTATTTCTGTAATCAGATTAAACCTTGTGGATAATTTTTTCTGGCTCTCCACAATTCTGGAGGCATATTCTATAACGGCGGCAACCGCTGTGCTGTCAAATGGGGCCGTTTTTTCATTTTTGCTGAACTTGCTGATGAAACCGGCAATTTTATATATATTATCGTTGCTTCGTACCATTTCGTAGTCAAAGTCAGCACGTATTTTAAACAGTTTAGAAAAGTCCTCGTCATATCCGCGCAGCAGCTCATAGTAGTAGGAGCTTCCTATAAGAATCACCTTAACATCTGCCGGTATAGGTTCAGGTTTAAGTGAGCTTACTGTTATCGCACCAATTTGGTCTCTTAGGTTCTCTATTGTTATTTCCCTTGTTTTTACAATTCGCCTTAGAGCTTCCCAGGCCTGAACATTGCTTAAGAGGTCCTGTACCTGGATTATCAGGTATCCTCCATTGGCTTTATGCATTAGTCCGGCTTTAATTTTCATAAAATCGGTTATTAAATTGCCGTATTCGTTATCATATTCTACCTCGCCGACAAGGTTATAATATGTCGGATTATAATCTACAACAACCGGAGCACCCTCGGTTTTAGAATTGTCAACAATTAAGTTTACCCTGTATTTAAGAGTGACATCCTCATTTTTAGCACCGCCAAGCTTAGGTATAAGTGCGGCAATGGGGTCATCCTCATCTGTTTCAGGCTCAGTAAACTGGTCTATATTTTCCAGAACATCCTCCTGAACAGCTTCAAGATATTTAATAACCCTTTCGCTGTTCTGATATTTTTCCTGAAGAGAGCTGACGTAATGGCCTATAGCAAACATTCCGACCTTGTAATCAAGGTCATCCATTTTCTGTTTATACTCCTTGTCTACTCCCTTTATATCGCGCATTATGGCGTTGACATCGTCCTGAATAAGTTCAAGCCTTTCGTTTATATCGCTTTTTTGATTTTCGGCAAGATTATCATAGTTGTCTTCATCAATAAGCTCCCCGTCAATTACAGGCTGAAAGATAATTCCCGAATTAGATGTCTTTAGAGAAAATCCCTTGTCAGCCGCAACGCTGTCTAGCCTCTTAATAAGTTCATCCCTTTTATCATCATATGTACGCGAAAGGTCAGTTTTTTGTTTGTCATAATCCTCCGATGAAAAAGCCTTGGAAAGTTCAGTATTAAAAAAAGACACAAGTTCATTCATGTCATCTCTGAACTGCCTTCCAACGCCCGGCTCAAACCTAAGCGAAAGAGGGCATCTGGGGTCATCAAAGTTATAAACATAGCACCAGTCATACGGAACCTTCTCGTCCTTAGCCTTTTTTTCAGCGCTAAGCTTAGCATATGTCGTTTTGCCTGAGCCAGATGGGCCTGAAACATAGATATTATAGCCCTTCATTTTAACGTTAAGGCCAAATTCGAATGCCTTTACCGCACGCTCCTGTCCAATGATGCCCTCAAAGCATTCCACTTCGTCGGTAGTTTTAAAACCGAGTTTTTCCGGTTCGCATATGTTCTTTAATTCCTTATAGCCTAATTCTTTCTTTTCCATCGGACACCTCCGTTTTTACAGCGTTTGGCTGTAGTTTTCATAGTTAGGGAAGTATTTCCACATAATAACCGCATCTTCGTTCGTATCTGTATAATACTTTTTCCTAAAGCCCTCCGGCTTATATCCATGCTTAGTGTAAAGCTTTTGCGCGCCGTAATTTGATATACGCACCTCCAGGGTTATGCCTATCATTTCCAGCTCCAAAGCTTTTTTCTCAAGGGCCTCCATAAGCATATCGCCTATGCCCGACCTCCTGTACTCTTCGAGCACAGCTACGTTTGTTATATGCCCTTCGTTTACGACATGCCACATTCCGGCATATCCGACGGCATTATTTTTTTCATCAACTGCAACAAAGTACACAGCCATCCTGTTTTCTTTTATTTCCTTCTCAAAGTCATTTCTTGTCCACGGAACGTGAAAGCAGTTTTCATCAATAGCCGCGACATCATCAATATAATCCTCTGTCATAGGAACAACTTTAATCATCTTTCCCTGCTCCCTGCATTTTTTCTTCCAGTTCCCTTTCCGCCTGAGATTTTCTCAGGTATACAGGAACAAAGTCTCCGCCGTCAACATACTTTCCCTCTAACGCCAGCTCCGCCGCAAGCGACGCTACACTGGCTGCCCTTTGCATATTGCATGAAGCCGGGGCAATGGTAAAGTTTTCGTTTGAGGCGAGCTTATCCCTGTGAACAAAAATACCGTCGCCTACAAATACAACAGGCATTTCAAAGCTTACCGCTTCAGCCTGTCCTGACTTACACATTCAAGCCTGCCTTTGTTCCATTTATAGAACGCAGTATACACCTGATTTCGTCTTGCATCCACTATCGGGCAGATTAAAGCGCTGGCCATATAAACATTGTATGCCAGCCCTGCCAAAGCGGAAACAGGTACAATAGGCTTTTTAATTCCCATTGCTATTCCCTTAGCAGTAGCCGCCCCTATTCTCAACCCTGTAAACGAGCCTGGACCGGCAGAGCAGGCAATAAAATCTATGGTAGCAAGGTTCAGTTCAAGATACTCTTTTATTTCACTAATAAGCGGCATTAATGTCTGGGAATGAGTCATTTTATGGTTAAGAGTAAACTCAGCCCTCAAAATATCATCTTCAATAAGAGCCGCGCTCGCCACGGCCCCAGAGGCCTCAACAGCTAATATTTTCATCCCGCGCCTCCTTAATTGTTATTATCCTGTAATTAATACCCTTGTCCAAATTTTTCTCAATATTAATCCAACGTGCTTCTTTGGGAATAATATCTGAAATAAGCTCTGCCCACTCAATGAGGCATACCCCTCTTCCGAAAAAGTACTCGTCACAGCCTATATAGTCCATCTCCTCCGGGTCAGCTACCCTGTACACATCAAAATGGTACAGGGGAAGCCTTCCATAGTACTCGTTAATAAGCGTAAACGTAGGGCTTGTTATATGCTCGTCTATATCTAAGCCTCTGGCAAACCCTTTTGTAAAAACAGTTTTACCCACGCCTAGGTCTCCTGAAAGACAGTATATTTCACCCGGCCTAGCTGATTTTCCTATTTCATATCCAAAAGCCTCAGTCTCATCCTGAGAAAATGTTTCTTTTATCATATCTATCACCTTTATAAGGTTTATCCTACTTTATAGAAATCAAATACACTTGAAACGTTCTCGTCTACAAGCACAGAATTTTTACCATTAAGGTAGTAAAGGTCTCCTGTACCGGTAGTCATATCGTAATCCTTCATATAAAGCGCGTTGTTGTTATTCCTGTAGGCAAACATATATACATTGTCATCAACGACAGTATCGGCCGCCTGCTGATAGAAATGGAATGTTCCCCCATATGTTTCAGCGTTATAATTGTCAAGGTAAAATACCCTTCTGTACTGGTCAGGCGTAGCCTCATAATAATAAGCCGAATTACTTATTTCGTCTGAAACATTGCTTTCAATATAGTTAAGAGTACCGGCACCGTCCGCGCCTATTCCCCTAAGATAAACAAGCCTGGACCCATCGCCCATGAACTGGAATGACTCAACATCATCTTCAAGCTCACTATAGGCTTTAATTCCCTTGTCATAGAACGTAGA
>CAUHBX010000132.1 GCA_959604475.1 uncultured Eubacteriales bacterium | reverse complement strand
TCTTTCAGCTGCCGCCGAAAGGCTCTGAAATCCGCAGTCAGCCGTTGCCCCGTCGCCTGCCACCGCAATGACGTTTATATCATTTCTTCCCTGTCTCTGATAAATCTGGCTTAAGCCGCTTAAAAATGAGGCCGTATTATCAAGCAGAGGAATATGTACCGGTATTTTCAGGCCATTTGCATAATTCCACCCAACAACACCGGCACCCGCCATACAACCCGGAGGTATTGCGACGATAGTGTTCTTTCCAGTTACTTTAAGCACAGTTCTTAGTATAAGCTCCCCGCCGCATCCCTGACATGCTGACATACCCGGAGTTACGCAGTCTTCGGAATTTGCAAGTAAATCTATATAGCTCATTTTCCGCCCTCCTCTGCCATAAGCCAGACTGTTTCCATCTCTCCGGCTGTGTTTTTATTTTTATCAAGCTTATCTAAAACTCCCAGTATATCATCAAGGGAAATATCTGCTCCACCCAATCCGCCTATCACAGAAAAATGGCAGTATTTTTCCGCTGAATCTGAAACGGCCGCTTTTATTTCCATATGCATCGGGCCTTCTCTCCAGCCAAAGCATACGCTTCTGTCAATTACCGCAAAAGCCTTCTTTCCTTTAAGAGCCGCTGCAATACGTTTTGAAGGGAAGGGACGAATAAATCTTAGCTTCAAAAGCCCTGCCTTTATTCCTTTATCCCTCATTATATCTACCGCATCTTTGCCGGTTCCGGTCATACCCCCAATTGTAATAATAACCGTTTCGGCATCCCCACAGCAGTATTCCTCTATGGCACCCCCATAGCTCCTGCCAAACTTAACCCCAAATTCCTCATCAACTTCTTCTATAACTTCCAAAGCCCTTTCCATAGCATCAAGATGGCTTTTGCGGTACTTCATCAAATATGGCCCCGCAGTAAGGGGGTCTAGTGCAAACGGCGTGTCGGGACTGAAAACCATATGAGGCTTTCTTGGAGGAAGGAATCCGTCTACTTCGCTTTGCTCCGGCAAATTAACTCCTTCGGTAAGATGAGAACTGTAAAATCCGTCGTAGCATACATTAATAGGTATCAAAACCCTGCTGTCTTCAGCTATTTTATATCCCTGTATAACCATATCCACAATTTCCTGGTTGCTGTCACAAAATACCTGCATCCATCCCGCATCCCTGACTGAGATAGCATCCTGCTGTCCGCTCCAAACCGTTTCGGGCGACGTCATTTCCCTGGTGGCAAGCGCCATTACCATAGGCAGCCTTAGGGTTGACATTCTGAAATACGGCTCATACATAAGTGCCAGCCCCTGCGCGCTGGTTGCCGTAAAAACACGACCGCCTCCGGCCGCGGCTCCCTGAACAACGCTCATTGCAGAATGTTCGCTCTCAACCTGAACTAAATTTGAATCTATGTCCGCGTCATTGACTATTGAAGCCAGCCGTTCTACAACTGATGACTGCGGAGTTATAGGATAAGCGGCAATCAGGTCAGGTCTGCACAAGGCGGCAGCCTCAGCCGCAGAGTAATTGCCTGTAAGAACCTTTATTTTTCCCATTATTTGAACGCCCCCTCTTCTGCCATTTTTATGGCTTGTTTAGGGCACTCCGCGGCGCATATTCCGCAGCCCTTGCAGTAATCGTATGAGATATAAAAATTTTTATCTTTATCAGCTTTTATTGAGCTTACCGGACAGTATGATAAGCATATGCCGCAGTTAATACATTTCTCCTTGTCCATTACAGGCCTGAATACCCTCCAGCTTGCTGTGTCCAGCACATACATGCCGTCGTTCCCAATTGGTGTAATATGTAAATGCTCTGCCATTGTTATCCTCCTTTATCCGTCTATTATGACTGAATCATAGGCCTCCTGCGCTGCTTCTCTGTTTAGCTCCCCGAAGGTTTCTTCAATCTTGTCAAACAATATATTTTTATCAACCAGCTCCGAAGCCTTTGCAAACGCCCCCAGCATAGCTGTATTCGGAACATTCCTTCCCATGAGCCTTTCCGAAATTCCAGTTGCGTCTGCTATTGCGATTTTTCCCGCACATGAAGGTATATCCAGCTCTTCTATTGGCTTTACCGAATTAATAACAACCAATCCACCGTCTTTAAGCCCCTTATATGTATCAGGAAGTTTAGTAAGAGTATCGTCCATTATTACTAGTATGTCTGGGTAATAAACCTGCATTTTTCTTCTTATAATTTTGTTGTCCAGACGCAGATACCCAAAAACCGGAGAACCTTTCCTTTCTACTCCGAAAAAAGGTATAAACTGTCCATAGCCCCCACCTTCAACCGCGGCTTTTACTACTATCTGCGATGCCTTTACAACGCCTTGCCCTCCTCTGCCATGCAAACGGATTTCTTTCACAATATCAGCTCCTTCTTATCTATACAGGACGTTTTTGTTCTTTATACGAATATATAATTACTATAAAGAACTCTATATATATTATATTATACTATTTCATCAATTTGTCAACACATAATCGCCTTTATAATAAACTATATATCAAGAAAATTGACATAAGTGTACATTTCCTGATATAATCCTGATAAACATTTACTAAGGAGTGGATTCCTGTGAATACCAACGATAAATATGTTCTCAGTTCTCTGGATAATGCGCTTACAGTCCTAAATCTTTTTGTTGCAAACGAAGAGCTTAGCCCTTCTGAAATATCCAAACTAACTGGTATCAACAGAAGTACAGTGTTTAGATTTCTTGTTACTCTTGAAAGCAGAGGATATCTGACCAGGGATGATAAAGGAAAATATAGGCTTGGAATAAAATTGTTTACACTTGGGCAGTTGTTTTACAGCCGGATGGAGCTGGCTTCCCAGATACATCCTTATCTTCAAAAGATAACAGAAAAAACAGGTGAAACTTCCCATCTGGTAATAATGGACAATGCAACACAGGTAACTTTTATAGACAAGGCAGTAGGTTCCCTTTGGCTAAAGCTTGATATGCCTCTCGGCTTCAGGGAATACGCCCATTACACAGGTACAGGAAAGGCAATTCTCGCTTTTCAAAGCGAGCAGTTTATTAATCAGTATATACGCAGTGCGGAATTTACATGCAGAACTTCATCCTCCATAAGCGATGCAAAAGAATTGCTTTTAAGGCTTGATAAAATTCGTGAAACCGGCTACGCCTGCGACAACGAGGAATGCGAAATAGGGCTTACCTGTTATGCAGTTCCTCTGATAGACGCTTCCGGCATGGCAATCGCTGCAATAAGCTCGTCCGGTCCGACGACCCGTATGGCTTCAAGAAAGGAGGTTCATGTAGAGCAGCTAAAGTATGCCGCGAACAAAATCAGCGTTTTATTAAAATAAGAAATTCGGCTGCTGACAGCCGGATTTCTTATTTACACATATTTTTCTAACTCATCTAAAATAACATTTATGTCCAGAGGCTTAATTAAGTATCCTGTCATTCCCGCCTCAAAAGCCAGTGTTCTGTCCTCCTCAAATGCATTGGCCGTCATTGCGAGAATGGGGATACTTTTAGCATCGTCCCTACTTAGATTCCTTATAGATTTTGTAGTTTTCAGACCGTCCATTACAGGCATTCTTATATCCATAAGCACCGCCGAATAATAATTTTTCTTACTATTAATGAATATCTCTAAGGCAGCTTTTCCGTTTTCAGCAGCGTCCACTATAAATCCATTCATTTCAAGCAGTGTCTTTGCAATTTCTCTGTTAAGTTCATTATCATCTGCAAGCAGTATCCTGCACCCTTTAAAACTGTGCTTATTAACTAAATACGACTTGTCCTTTTCTTTATTTTGAAGCCTTGAAAACGCGTCATATATAGACGTCCTGAAAAGCGGCTTTGAAATGAAGCAGTCCACTCCTGCCTTTCTTGCCTCATCCTCAATATCGCTAATATCATATGCAGAAATCATAATAATCATCGTATTGCTTCCCACAACACTGCGAATTCTTCTAGTTGTCTCTATTCCGTCCATTTCCGGCATCTTCCAATCAATCATAGCAATGTTGTACGGCATTTTTATGTCAATGGACTTTCTGACCTCGTCCACAGCTTTAAATCCTGAGTCAACCCAAAGCGTATGCGCCCCTATTTCGCTTAACATCTTTGTTGTCTGCTGACCTATAATCTCATCATCATCCGCGACAAGCACTTTTAAACCCTTAAGCAGTTCCTGTTTTTTTCTTTCCCATTCTCTTTCCTCATTGTCTGATACAAGCTTGAACGGAATAATGACAATAAATGAAGTTCCATTATTTTTCTCACTTTCCACTTCTATTGTTCCGCCCATCAGCTGAACAAGATTATATACAATTGAAAGCCCAAGCCCGCTGCCTGCGTTATTTCTGGCACCTTCCTGTATTTCCTGTTCAAACGGCTGGAACAGCTTACTCATAAATTCCTCAGACATTCCTATACCTGTGTCAGAAATAGTAAACTGTATATATGAAAAGCCGTTAGTTCTTTTCTTTTCCCTCATATCTACAGTTAATTTTCCGCCGGAAGGTGTAAATTTAAGAGAATTTGACAGCAAATTCATCAAAATTTGCCTAATTCTTAGGGGGTCGCCTATATAATGCTTTTCCAAATCCTCATTGACATACATGTCATACGACAATCCTAGCTCCACTGTTTGAGGATAAATTATTTGATTTATTTCCCCAGCTATTTCAGTAAAATCAAAATACTCATGTGCTATTTCCATTTTCC
>CAUHBX010000131.1 GCA_959604475.1 uncultured Eubacteriales bacterium | reverse complement strand
GCCTTAGTCCTGTCCATTTCAGCATTGGAGCTTCTGCCGCGCCATATATTGCCGCCGCCGATTACTAAAGCAACCTGAGTACCCATATCAAGAATTGACTTAATTTGCTCTACAACGGCAAAAATTGTGTCGTTATCATACATAACACCTTCTTTATCCCCTGCAAGAGCTTCACCGCTTAATTTGAGTATAATTCTTTTGTACATTAAAAGCACATCCCCTTAATTTTTACTCATATATAAATTAACACATTTTATGAAAAAATTCCACATAAAAATGAACATTTAGTCCTTAGCCTTTATAATAAGTGCCAACCCCTCTTTTAATGTATAAGACGCAGTATTTCCTTCCATAACATTACTGACACCTCTTGGAGAGTTCATGTATAAAGTTTCGTTATTAAGAGGATACTCCAAACCTTCTGTAGATACGCCAGCAGTCTCCCTGGTTATTGGTATAAAAGAAACTATATCGCCTCTTTTTCCTTCAACAACAGTCTTGTCAGTACAAAGCATTATTAAATTATTTTCGTTTACTATAGTGCCTTTTTTTCCAATATCATTTATTCTAATGAGCAGAAAGATATTAGCAAGCGTATGGTCCATTCGGCTTCCAATTCCACCCATTATAACAATATCGTCTGCTCCTATATCTGATGCATGCCTGATGCCAAGCTCCATATCTGTCTCGTCTTTCCTGCACGGAACCTGTTTCAGCTCAATATTCTGCTTTTTATAGTAATCAAGGACTTCAGCCTGTACGCTGTCAAAATCTCCGACTATAAAATCAGGTGTAATTCCAAGCTTCATTGTATGCCGCATGCCACCGTCACAGCATATTATTACAGCATCCCTAAGATATTCTGTACAAAAACTATAATCATTAATATCGGCATTTCCAAATATAACTGCCTTCAATTTAATCATACTCCTTAATAACAGCAAGCATATCTCTGGCGGCTTTTTCTATATTGTCGGCTCCCATAACTGCCGAACCGGCAACGACAACATCCACACCACTTTCCATTACGTTCCTGATATTGTCAAGATTTACGCCTCCGTCTATTTCTATTTCGTATGAATAGCCTTTTTCTTCACGAAGTTTTTTTAGCTCCTTAATTTTATCAAGGCAGTCTACAATCAGCTTTTGTCCGCCAAAACCAGGCTCAACCGTCATTACAAGGATTAGGTCAG
Organism: uncultured Eubacteriales bacterium; assembly: GCA_959604475.1. GTDB lineage: Bacteria > Bacillota > Clostridia > Lachnospirales > Anaerotignaceae > Metalachnospira. The sequence goes on along the minus strand of CAUHBX010000131.1, from coordinate 3,514 downwards.
CCTTATCCAAATAATCATAAATAGCCGATACCGGAGTATTTGGTTTTATAGTAATTCCCGCCTTTACCCCAAGAGATTTAATTTTTGATAATACTCTGCCCGGATTTTCAGCCGCTTCAACATGGAAATTTACAATGTCCGCTCCGGCCTTAACAAAATCCTCAATATATCTTTCAGGCTCTACTATCATAAGGTGCACGTCAAAAACCATATCGCTTGATTTTCTGATACATTTATAAACAGGTGCGCCAAAACTGATATTTGGCACAAAAACGCCGTCCATAACATCAATATGCAGATACTGCGCTCCGGCCCTTTCTATTTTTTCAAGCTGCTCGTTAAGTATACCAAAATCGGCGGAGAGCATTGATGGAGAAAGCTTTTTCATTTCCTTCTTTTCCTTTCCTCAACTAACTCGTTATATATGTCTTTATATCTCAAATATCTCGACTCGCTAATATTTATCCCAACTTGGGATTTTATTCCGCAGTACTGGCTGTCCTCGTTGATATGTTTACAGCCCGTGTATCGGCAATCTTTCAAATAAGGCTCAAATTCTCTAAAGTAGTTCTCAAGCTCATCTGGTTCTATCCCGCTCATATCAAGAGAAGTAAATCCCGGAGAATCAACTATATAGGTATTTTCATCCAGCTTCATAAGCTCTGATTGGCGTGTCGTATGTTTGCCTCTTTCAATTTTTCGGCTTATTTCTCCTACCAGAGCGTTTATCTCAGGATTAATCATATTAAGCACGCTTGATTTCCCTACACCTGACGGGCCTGCCAGAACAGATATTTTTCCTTTAAGCCTCTTGTTAAGCTCGTCAATTCCAATATTTAGAGCTGCGCTGATTGGAAGAACATCAAAACCTGCGTTTGAATAAAGTGAACATATTTCTCTGTACTTATCGTCTCTGTCCAAATCAGTTTTATTAATGCATATCAATATTTCGAGATTCTGCTGCTCTGCCAGCACAATAAATCTGTCCATTATATCCGGATTAAAGTCAGGGCTGACGGAAGCAAACACAATCACAGCCTGGTCTATGTTTGCTACTCTCGGCCTTATCAGCAGATTTTTTCTTTCCTCAATTACATCCAGACTTCCCTTTTTGTTTTTTTCGTCAATTATGCTTATTTGTACATAATCCCCTACCGTCGGCTTTATTCCCTCTTTTCTGAATTTTCCTCTTGCACGGCACTCATATATGCCATTCTCAGTTGAGATGTAATAAAATCCGCCTATTCCTTTAATTATAGTACCTTTAAGCATATATTCACCCTTTACTCCATGCTACCAATTACAGGAACATCATCAGTGTTGTCTGTTCCAGCCGGTTCCTGAGTAGAATTGGAACCGCTGTTTGTATTTGAGTTTGTATTCGTATTTGAACCTATCGTAGTAGAATTATTATTAGTCTGCGTATTCGATGTATTATTTGTCGGTGGGGCTACCGGCCTTCCCGAACTCACAACTATATCTATTGAACTGTTTTTAAGTATCTCTTCACCGGGATTTGCGGTTTGTGTAATAACATACCCCTTAGCGACGGATGAGCTTGTTGTATAAGAAACATTTCCGACCGTAAGTCCGCTTGAGGTAATCTTGTTTTTTGCGTCACCCTCCGAAAGGCCTACAACATTTGGAACTACCGCGTTTAAGCTGTCCTGGTCACGGCATATTGTAAGAACGACTTCGACAGATTCTGTAACCTGAGAATCTCCTTCTGGAGACTGTTTAATTACAGTGCCTTCTGGATGAGACTCATCATATTCGTATTCAATAATAATATTTGCGTTAAGCTCTGAACCGGTTATTTTCGCAATAGCTAAGCTTTCTTCCTCGCCTACAACATTAGGCATGCTGTAAACGTTTGCGCCGGAGCTTACCGTAACTATTATTTCCATTTTGTCAGTTATTGAAACTCCCTCGTCAATATCCTGAGTAAGTATAGTGTCCTGAGGTTCTATGCTGTCAACAACCGCTCCCTGTACAATTGTAATTCCAAGCTTTTCAGCTTCTGCTTCAGCTTCTGTCAAAGTCATTCCGACAAAGTTTGGCACCGTTTTTGACTTGTTAAATACTGCTGCCGCATTATCAAATACATTAAAGAATTTTATACCTACAAAAACTATAACTCCGATTATTGCAAACGCCGTTATTACAGCGGCAATAGTGACCTTTTTTTCCTGACGTTTTTCTTCATCAAATTCTTTAAAGTAGTCGTCAAAATCATCATCATAATCGTCAAAATCATCATCATAATCGTCATCATAGTCATCATTTTCACTGTTAAGTTTAAGCTTCTTGCTATACTTTTCAAATCCCACGCTGCTTTTTGGGAGTTTAATATTCTTAGCCAGTTCTACCTTAATCTCAGGCTCCTCATCCTCAAATTCATCATCATCGTCATATTCGCCGTCATCATATTCATCATAGCTGTCATCCTGATATTCGTCATCATAGCTTTCTTCGTCAGGCTCTATCCCTATATCTTCAAGGGACATTTGTCCCTCAAGCTTGCCTTCGTCATCATCATTATTTTCTGAAATTTCCTCTGCCGCAGCTTCACTTATTTGGCTTCCAATAACAGCTGATGCCGCAGCTGCCTCTTTAGCCATTCTTCTGCGTTCTGCCCTTCTTTCTGAACCTGATTTGAATTCCTCGCTTTCAGTCTCATTCTTCTTTTCAGCCGATTTGGCCTTTGCTACTCTTGCAGCCTCAATTATAGCAAGCTTAATATCGGATATAAGGAGGTCAATATTATCATATCTTTCATCGGCCTTTTTTTGTGTGGCTTTTCTGATTATTCCTTCCAGACCTCTTGTCACTTCCGGATTATATTGTTTAATGTCCGGCAGTTCTTCGTTAAGGTGCTTAAGAGCTACAGCAATTGAACTGCTGGCGTCAAATGGTACATGTCCAGTTACCATTTCAAACATCGTAATTCCAAGAGAATAAATATCACTTTTTTCATTAATATATCCTCCCCTGGCCTGCTCAGGTGAAAAATAATGAACCGAACCCATGGCGTTTACATCAGCGGCGTATGTATTTGTAGTAGCGGCGCGTGCAATACCAAAATCAGTAACCTTTATAGTTCCGTCAACGGCAACAAGTATATTTTGGGGCTTAATATCTCTATGTACCACATGGTGCTTATGTGCGTGTGAAAGTGCAGATGCTATCTGCAGAGCTACGCTTAAAGTTGTAAGCGTATCAAAGGGAGCTTTTTCGTCAATTGTTTTTTTAAGAGACTGCCCATGAACATATTCCATTACAATGTAGTTTATACCTCTGTCCTCACCTACATCGTAAACACGGACAATATTATGATGTGAGAGACTTGCGGCGGCGCTTGCTTCAGAACTGAATTTAGTCAAAAATTCAGCGTTTTCTGCATATTCATCCTTAAGCACCTTGACTGTAACAAATCTGCCAAGTCTCATATCTCTTGCTTTATAAGCGTAGGCCATTCCACCTGAACCAAGCTTGTCGATAATCTGATATCTCT
>CAUHBX010000130.1 GCA_959604475.1 uncultured Eubacteriales bacterium | reverse complement strand
CAGCCTTCCGGATGAAGTGCGCTTCATAACCTGTGTTTTTGCGGAGCAGGCTGACAGCAGGCTTGTGGAAAAGGGAACTCTGTGCAAAATGGCGCGCGGTGAAATGGTAAGGTATATGGCCGAAAACAGAATAGCGGATGCAGACGGAATAAAAAATTTCAGCCGCCTGGGATACTGTTACTCCGATGAGCTTTCCGACGAAAGCACCTTTGTATTCGTAAAAAAGACGTCTGAAAAGCATTGATGTTTATTAGAAGTTAAATTCTTTTTCCCATTCAAAGTCAGCCGACTGCTCAATACTCCTTGGCCAATGAGCGCACCAGTTTGGAACCAGCGGCGACTCCACCCTGTCAAGGCTTGGAGTATAGGGCTTTATGTCCAGCACAGGGGTATCGTCGTCCGCGTCGATATACCCAAGGCGGATTATCCCCTTTTCGTAATCAATGTCAATAACCTCCGAGGCTGTCAGCGCGATGGGATTGGGGCGTACAGGTGAGCGAGTTGCGAAAATGCCCATTACTTCGGGAGCATTTTTATAGGGCTGTTGCGCCTCCAGCACGGCTCTGGCCTCATTGCTGTCAAATTTATCAAACCACCAGATAACATTAATATGGCTGAAGCCATCCAAAGCAGTTAATGCCGGGATAAATTCCCTTTCGAGGCTAATATACATCCCCTCGTCATTGCTGTGTATACTGCCGATTGGATGCAGTTCAAAAGTTTTCATATACCTTCCTCCTTTTTAAGTTGTAAATTAACTCTAAACCCTCACACCATGTGAGAGTCAACAAAAAAAGCGCCCAATATCAGGGGCGCTGTATTTTTTCCAAGGGTATTTGAATTTCAGTAAGATATTTTTCCGGGTTTTCCTCATTCCATGGGCCTCTGTGCACTGTCTGGCGGCTCGTTCCAAGCATTTTGTAGCCGCTGTTTTCCTGAAGCCATTTTGCCAAGGCTGTATATGCGCCAGCTATATTTGAAAAATCCCCATAAACCATTGTGCATGCCATAAACTCAATGGGCTCTGTTTGGCGGAACACGAAGTCCCCTTCGCTTTTTTCTAATTTTTTCACAGGAACACATAGCTCGACATCCACATTTTCCTCCCTGTAGTCCTTGTCATGGTATATTGAAAACGTATTGTCTGAAACCTCTATGCGCCTTTTAACAGCGAATACGGACAGTTCCTCCCAAAGCCCGCCTTCGGCATAATAGTTTGGGATAACCCTTCTCAGACAAAGCGCCCGGCAGGAAGGGATTGATTTTATCAAAACATTATAGTGCATTTCACCTTTTCCCAAAAGAAGCTCTGTCCTGGCAAGCTCCAGCCTTTTAAGCTTATTCTGCTCGGTTTGTATAGCCCTTTCGATTTCGGAATACTTTTTATCCAGGTGCTCCCCGATTTTTGCGCCGCTTTTCAGAGCCTCCGCTATTTCGGCCACATTAAAGCCGCTGTCACGCAGGTAAACTATTTTATTCAGCACGGGTATCTGTTCCACGGAGTACATCCTGTAACCGGTCCATGGGTCTGTCTCGGCGGGCTTTAAAAGTCCCATTTCATCATAATACCTGAGCATTCTTACGGTAACCTGCGTGAGTTTTGAAAATTCGCCTATTCTGAACATATCTCAATATCAGCGCATGAACATATTTGTTCTTCTTTCGGCCTCCAGAGTTGTTTCAGGCCCATGTCCCGAAAGCACCCTGTAGTCGCCATCAAGGTTTTTAAGCATTTGAAGCGACCTGCTTATCGTTCCCCAGTCGCCCGTGGGAAAATCCGTCCTGCCGCAGCTCCCCATAAACAGCGTGTCCCCTGCTACCATTATATCCCCGCATATAAAGCATACGCTTCCGCAGGTATGACCTGGAGTAAACAGGGTTTTGAACTTCATATTCCCGGCAGTAAATTCCTCCCCGTCCGCAAGGTATCTGTCGGCCTCAAAGGATTTTCCCGCGCCTATCATGCTTGTAAGGTTGATGTTGGGGTCGTTGAGCACCCTTTTCTCATCGGCGCCCGCAAGCACCGGTATGCCGTATTCCTTTTTAAGCCCTTCCATCGCGCCTATATGGTCAAAATGTGCGTGTGTAAGAAGAATATAAATCGGCTTAAGCCCTTCCGAGCCTATATATTTAATATACTGTCCGGGGTTTCCCTCCGGGTCTACAATTACGCAGTTATTATCCCCGTCAGCCAGTATATAGCTGTTTGTCTCACACATTCCGCTGATAAATGTTTTTATTTTAATCATATTTTCGCCTCCATGATATTTTTTATTATATTTTCCGCCTGCCTTACGCCGTCAACAGCCGCCGAAACAATGCCCCCTGCGTATCCCGCACCCTCTCCCGTCGGATACAGTCCTGCCAGGCTTACGCTCTGCCCGCTTGTATCCCTCACAATTCTTACCGGGGAAGAGCTTCTTGTTTCAACGCCTGTCATAATGGCGTCGGGAGAATCAAAGCCTTTAAGCCTTCTGCCCATCTGAGGTATCGCCTCCTTAAGCGCCTCCGAAATAAATTCCGGGAGTACCTTATTTAAATCGGCGTAAACGGCATTTGGCCTGTAGCTGTGTTTTACCGACCCATCTTTTTCTGAAACCCTGCCGAGAACAAAGTCCCCGTAGCGCTGGATAGGCGCACCATAGCCCCTTTCTCCCGCCTCAAAGGCGGCCTCCTCTATTCTTCTTTGGAACTCCACACCCGAAAGCGGGCCATTACCCGGAAAATCCTCCGGGGTTACCTGTACCAAAAGTGCGCTGTTGGCGTTCTCCCCGTCCCTGGCATATTCGCTCATACCGTTTACGGCAAGCCTTCCCTCCTCGGAGGCTGCCGCTACAACATAGCCGCCGGGGCACATACAGAACGAATATACGCCCCTTCCGCCCTTTGTCGTATAGGTCAGCATATAATCCGCCGGGGGAAGGCTGCCGGCAAGCTCCCCATACTGGGACCTGTTCACATCGCATTGCAGATGCTCTATGCGAACCCCAGCCGCAAACGACTTTGGCTCCAGCGCTATTTTGCTTTCATAGAGCATTTCAAAGGTATCCCTGGCGCTGTGCCCCACAGCCAGTATAAGGTTATCGGTCTGTATTTTTTCACCGCCGTTTATAATAACTCCGCTGATTACACCGTTTTGTTCAACAAGCGCGGTCAGCGTGCTTTCAAAGCGAACCTCGCCGCCAAGTGAAATTATCTTTTCCCGTATATTTTTAACAACGCCCTTCAGCCTGTCGGTGCCTATATGGGGTTTGGCGTCATAGGCGATTTCCTCCGGCGCGCCGGCTTCTAGAAATTTATCAATTACGTACAGGCTTCGCTTATCCTTAATCCTTGTGGTCAGCTTTCCGTCTGAAAATGTGCCTGCGCCGCCCTCGCCGAACTGCACGTTGCTTTCAGGATTAAAGCTTCCGCCGTTCCAGAAGGTTTCCACATCTCCGGTACGCCTGTCAACATCCCTGCCCCGTTCCAGTACTATGGGCCTCAAGCCCATTTCAGCCAGGGCAAGCGCCGCAAACATACCCGCCGGGCCAAAGCCCGCCACGACCGGCCTCTCCTTCAAAACAAACTTTCCCTCCGGAAGCGTATATTTTTTATATGTCGATACGCCGACATTTTTATCACGGCAGTCTTTAAGTATTTTTTGCTCATTTTCCGTCTCAACGTCAACTGAATAAATGTAGTGGATATCGTCCTTTTTTCTTGCGTCAAGCGACCTGCGGCGTATATGCAGAGCACTGATACATTCCGGCTTTATTTTAAGCTTTTCGGCGGCGGCCCCTAAAACGTCCGTATCGCCAGTCTTAAGTTTTATATTATTTATCCGTATCATATTCCTTATTCCGCTCCTGCAATCTCATTAGTTATGGTTTATTTAATCATATATGTACAAAAATATCAAGAATTAAAAAAATCCTCCGGTTTGGCCGGAGGATAAGAATTAAAAATTAGTGCCTGTATTGGTTGTAGAAGCCATGCCATTGTTTGTGCCGTCATTGTTAGCCCCGTTTACAACTCCGTTGGCGCCGCTTAATGCGCCCACACCATTGACACCAGCAAGATTAGGGTCTGTATAATCCATACCTGTTAAATTATAAGTGTCAGTGCCGTACATTGTTCCTTCACCGTTGAGGCCCGTTCCGTATGTGGAATCATAGCCGTCGGCTGTTGTGCTGCCGTACATGTCGTTATTATCAAGTGTTCCTTCTGCGCTTCTGCCGTTAACGCCGTTGTTAAGCCCGTTATCGTCAAAATATTTTCCTGAATTATCAGCCTTTGAAGAACATCCTGTCATAAAAAACGCAGCCGCAAGAAAAACGGCAAGTATATATTTAATGCCCATTTTTCATACCTCCTTAAATATTAAACTGCTCTATTATTTTTAGCTGTGAGGATAAAAAAATACTGTGCCAAATATGGCACAGTATGAAAAAATATCTAATTTTAAATTTAATTTTTTGTCACAGGAGGCGGTCAGTCTTATTTGCCCTAATCCAAGCCTTGGCTACACAGTTTGTGTTTAATAAGGTTGATTTAGCCGTCCTACGGCGTACTTATCCACATTTTGTAACGCGCCTAATCCAAGCCTTGGCTACACAGTTTGTGTTTAATAAGGTTGATTTAGCCGTCCTACGGCGTACTTATCCACATTTTGTAACGCGCCTAATCCAAGCCTTGGCTACACAGTTTGTGTTTAATAAGGTTGATTTAGCCGTC
>CAUHBX010000129.1 GCA_959604475.1 uncultured Eubacteriales bacterium | reverse complement strand
GGCTGGGTATACCTTTAAAATACCATATATGTGAAACCGGAGCGGCAAGCTCAATATGGCCCATACGTTCACGTCTTACTTTTGCCTTTGTGACCTCAACGCCGCATCGGTCGCAGACAACGCCTTTATATCTTATTCTTTTATATTTACCGCAATGGCACTCCCAATCCTTTGTGGGTCCGAATATTCTTTCGCAGAAAAGGCCGTCCCTTTCAGGCTTAAGTGTCCTGTAGTTTATTGTTTCAGGCTTTTTAACCTCGCCATGACTCCATTCACGAATTTTTTCCGGAGAAGCCAAACCGATTTTAATCGAATCAAATACTATGCCCTGCTCTGTATTTTGCTGCATTTAACATTCCCCTTTCTCAGTCTTCGTCGTCAAAGCTTTCAACATCGTCGATTTCGTCGAATTCAAATTCTTCCTCTTCTTCGTCGCTATCTCCTCCGAGTATCATATCAATGGCGTCCGTAAGACTTCCTTCTTCTTCGGAGTATCCGTCGGAATCCTTATTTATATCGTTTATGACCTGCATATCAATATTCTCTGCAAGTTCATCATCATCAACAGATTCCTTTATTTCAACCTCTGTTGAATCCTCTCTAAGCACCTTTATATCAAGCGCAAGAGACTGGAGCTCCTTAAGAAGAACCTTAAATGATTCAGGTACTCCTGGTTCAGGGATGTTTTCGCCCTTAACTATTGACTCATATGTCTTAACACGTCCTACTATATCGTCAGACTTAACTGTAAGAATTTCCTGAAGGGTATAAGCAGCGCCGTATGCTTCAAGCGCCCAAACCTCCATCTCTCCGAAACGCTGTCCGCCGAACTGTGCTTTACCGCCAAGAGGCTGCTGAGTAACAAGTGAGTAAGGGCCTGTTGAGCGGGCATGAATTTTATCATCAACAAGATGATGGAGTTTCAGATAATGCATGAAACCTATTGTAACCCGGCTGTCAAACGGCTCTCCTGTACGTCCGTCACGAAGTTCAACCTTACCGTCACGGCTTAGCTTAACGCCCTTCCATTCAGCCCTGTGGTCTCTGTTTTCATACAGCTCATCATAAATGTCCCCCTGAAGAAGAGGTTTCCATTTTTCTGAAAATTCTTCCCAATCGGTATTTACATAGTCGTTTGCCATTTCAAGTGTATCCATAATGTCGATTTCATCAGCGCCGTCAAAAACGGGAGTTGAAATTTTCCATCCAAGGGCCTTGGCCGCAAGCGAAAGATGTGTCTCAAGCACCTGTCCGATATTCATACGTGAAGGTATACCAAGGGGATTGAGAACAATGTCAAGCTGGCGTCCGTTTTCAAGGAAAGGCATATCCTCAACAGGAAGCACTCTGGAAACAACACCCTTGTTACCATGACGTCCGGCCATCTTATCGCCTACTGATATTTTACGTTTCTGGGCTATATATACTCGAACAAGCTGATTTACTCCAGGTCCGATATCGTCTCCATTTTCCCTTGTAAATATCTTTACGTCAACGATAATACCCGTTTCCCCGTGAGGAACACGAAGCGATGTGTCTCTTACTTCTCTTGCCTTTTCTCCAAATATGGCGCGGAGAAGCCTTTCCTCTGCTGTAAGCTCCGTCTCTCCCTTAGGGGTAACCTTTCCTACAAGTATATCGTTTGAACGCACTTCGGCACCAATACGGATAATACCTCTTTCATCAAGGTCTCTAAGAGCGTCCTCGCCAACATTGGGAATATCTCTTGTTATTTCCTCTGGTCCAAGCTTAGTATCTCTGGCTTCCGCCTCAAATTCCTCTATATGCACAGATGTATAAACGTCTTCCTGTACAAGTTTTTCACTTAAAAGAACCGCGTCCTCATAATTATATCCTTCCCAAGTCATGAACCCGATAAGAGGGTTCTTGCCAAGTGAAAGTTCCCCGTTGCTTGTAGAAGCTCCGTCAGCAATTATGCGTCCGGCTTCAATTCTTTCCCCTTTATTTACAATTGGGCGCTGGTTCATACAGGTTCCCTGGTTGCTTCTCTGGAACTTAATGAGATGGTATGTGTCGCGCTGTCCGCTGTCTGTTTTGATAACTATTTCATCAGCTGAAAGCCTGTCAACATATCCGCTGTTTTTAGCAACAACGGCTATGCCTGAGTCCTTAGCTGCTTTATACTCCATACCGGTTCCTACTATAGGCGAATCCGTTGTAAGAAGAGGCACTGCCTGCCTCTGCATGTTTGACCCCATAAGGGCACGGTTAGCATCGTCATTCTCAAGGAAAGGAATAAGTGCCGTAGCAACCGAAACCATCTGTTTAGGCGAAACGTCCATAAGCTGTATTTCACTTCCGTCAACCTCGATGATATCCTCGCGGTGACGTCCGGAAACCTTCTTATTCACAAAGTGCCCTTCATCATCCAGAGGTTCATTGGCCTGGGCAACATTATAATTTTCTTCCTCATCAGCAGTAACATATATTACCTTATCAGTTACCCTTGGTTCGCCGCTGCTATGGTCTACAATTCTGTATGGAGCTTCAATAAATCCATACTCATTAATACGTGCGAATGTAGCCAATGAGTTAATAAGGCCGATATTGGGTCCTTCAGGAGTCTCAATGGGGCACATTCTTCCATAATGGGAATGATGTACGTCTCGTACTTCGAATCCCGCTCTCTCCCTTGAAAGACCGCCCGGTCCAAGTGCGGAAAGACGGCGTTTATGAGTCAGCTCGGCAAGCGGATTATTTTGATCCATAAACTGTGAAAGCTGTGAGCTTCCAAAGAACTCCTTAATTGCAGCTGTAACAGGCCTTACATTAATAAGTGCCTGAGGAGTTGCATTTTCCATGTCTTGAATTGTCATACGTTCACGCACAACTCTCTCCATTCTGGAAAGGCCAATTCTAAACTGGTTCTGCAAAAGCTCCCCAACTGAACGAATACGCCTGTTTCCCAAATGGTCGATATCATCTACATTTCCGTATCCAAGGTCGAGATGCATAACATAGTTGATAGATGCTATGATATCCTCAACTGTAATGTGGATAGGAACAAGCTCATGATATCTTTCTTTAACAACTGCCTTAAGCTGGTCTACGCTTTCAAACGCATCAAGAATTTCCCGCATGACAGGATAATAAACCTTTTCCTTAATTCCAAGGTCCTTAGCAGTTATTCCATATTCAGCTATATAAGGGTCTATAGATACCTCTCTGTTCGAGAGTATTTTAATTAATCTTCCTTCGTCATTTTTAATTGTAATACCAATTACACCGGTATCCTGAATTTCCTCAAGAACTGCTGCATTAAGAACAGTGTCAGCTTCAGCAACTACTTCTCCAGTCATGGGGTCAATGACATTTTCGGCAAGTACAGCTCCGCTTACACGGCTTCTGAGTGAAAGTTTTTTATTGAATTTATAACGTCCAACCTTTGCAAGGTCATATCTTTTAGGGTCAAAAAACATGCCTCTGAGCAAGCTCTCAGAGCTTTCAACTGTGGGAGGTTCGCCGGGTCTGAGCTTTTTGTAAAGCTCTATGAGTCCTTCTTCATAGCTCTTGCTGACATCCTTTTCGATTGTGGCAAGAATTTTAGGCTCCTCGCCAAAAAGCTCTATGATTTCTGCATCAGTACTTATACCAAGTGCCCTTATAAGCACTGTAACAGGTACTTTTCTTGTACGGTCAACCCTAACACTGAAAACATCATTAGAGTCAGTTTCATATTCAAGCCAAGCTCCTCTGTTGGGGATAACTGTAGATGACAAAAGTTTCTTGCCTATTTTATCAAATTCGGAGGCATAATATATACCGGGAGACCTGACAAGCTGGCTTACAATGACACGTTCGGCACCATTTATAATGAAGGTACCCGTATCAGTCATAAGGGGAAAGTCACCCATAAATATTTCCTGGTCTTTAATTTCCTCTGTTTCCTTGTTGATAAGTCTCGCCCTTACCTTGAGAGGCGCAGCAAATGTTGCATCTCTTTCCTTGCATTCTTCTATCGAATATTTAGGTGTAGATTCAAGAGTGAAAGCCGTAAACTCAAGCACAAGATTTCCATTGAAATCTGTGATTGGAGAAATATCGTCAAACACCTCCTGAAGTCCCTCGTCAAGGAACCACTGGTAAGAATTTTTCTGGACCTCGATTAGATTAGGCATTTCAAGGACTTCTTTAATCCTTGAATAGCTTTTTCTTTTCATCTCGCCCATAGAGACCGAGTGAATTCTGTTTTTTTCCATAAAGCCACCCCTTAAAAATAGTAGACGTTAATAAGTAAAAGTGCCAAACAAACGGCTGAATATACATGCAGCAGCTTAATCCAGTCTTAGGCTTCTGGCTGCGCACTATATCCAAAATACTTTATACATATCCCATCCTGTAAGCGCTTGGTTTATGTATAAAATATTTTGGCTGTATATTTTCCGTATAAAAAATTAAGAACCGCCTAAATTAAAGTCAACATAAATACCCCTTAACCTTTGATCAGCAAGAGGTAAATAATTCACAAAAATTCAGGAAATTCTATCCCAAATCGAAAAAATAAGCTTTAATCACTTATTTTTTATATACAATTACTAATAATCGGCCGATTTAACCCAAAATATTCATACAAGAACATCTTAAATTATTTTGTCAACAACATTTTCATTGTTTTTACTAAATAAATATGTTGAAATAGCAAATTACTTGTGCTATAATAATTTTAATTTATGAGTATTTTAAGTTCTAACCGACAGGTTTAATTATAGTA
>CAUHBX010000128.1 GCA_959604475.1 uncultured Eubacteriales bacterium | reverse complement strand
CCGATGGACTTGCCCTTGGCAAAGGCGTTATTATAGCACAGACAAAGGAAGAAGCCGTCAAGGCTGTTCACTCAATGATGGAGGACAAGGTCTTTGGTGACAGTGGAACCAAGATTGTAGTTGAAGAATTTTTGACGGGTCCTGAGGTGTCGGTGCTGTCATTTACAGACGGTAAAACAATTGTACCTATGATTTCCTCAATGGACCATAAAAGGGCGTATGATAACGATAAAGGACCAAATACAGGAGGTATGGGAACGGTAGCTCCAAACCCTTATTATACAGACAAAATAGCTGCTGAATGCATGGAAAAAATATTTATTCCCACGATTAACGCTATGAATGCCGAAGGCAGGACTTTTAAGGGCTGCCTTTACTTCGGACTTATGATAACATCAGACGGCCCCAAAGTTATTGAATATAACTGCCGTTTTGGCGACCCCGAAACCCAGGTTGTTTTACCTCTTTTGAAAAGCGACCTGTTGACTGTAATGCAGGCTGTAACTAACGGAACGCTTGCGGAAACAGAGGTTAAATTCAGTGACAAAAGCGCTTGCTGCGTAATTCTTGCTTCAAAAGGTTATCCGGTTAAATATGAAAACGGATTTGAAATTATTCTACCGAAAACAGATGAGGACAGCGCTGTCTATGTAGCGGGAGCAACAAAAGAAAACGAAAAGCTGTTTTCGGCAGGCGGTCGTGTTCTTGGTGTGACTGCTACGGGATTAACCCTTAAGGAAGCTGTAGACAAAGCATATGAGCTTACGACTGAGGTCAAATTTGACAATGGCTTCTGCAGAAGCGACATAGGTAAACGTGCACTAATGGGAAAGTGAGGCTTCGCTATGGTATACAGAATTTTTGTTGAGAAGAAAAAAGCTCTTGCGAATGAGGCTAAGGCCCTTTTAAACGATATAAAAACATTTTTAGGAATAACCGGCATAAATGATGTCCGAATTATAAATTGCTATGACGCAGAAAATATTGATTCCGAGCTTTTTGAGTACTGCAAAAGGACAGTGTTTTCAGAACCCCAGCTTGACAATATTTATGAAACGGTTGATTTTAAAGACGCATGTGTATTTGCTGTGGAATATCTACCGGGGCAGTTTGACCAGAGGGCGGATTCCGCTGCACAGTGTATTCAGATTATATCGCAGAAGGAAAAACCTTTTGTAAAGACTATGAAGGTCTATGCGCTTTATGGAAATCTTAAAAATACAGATGTAGAGAAAATAAAAAAATATGTTATTAACCCAGTTGAAGCAAGGGAAGCTAAACTGGTTAAGCCTGATACACTTAAGGTTGAGTATTTTATTCCAACTGAGGTAAAAACACTGGAAGGCTTTAATGAGCTTACGGTGAAAGGGCTTGGGGAATTTATTGCTGAGAATGGCTTTGCTATGGATATTGATGATATAGCCTTTGTGCAGGATTATTTCAGAAGTGAAAAAAGGAACCCGACTATTACAGAATTGAAGGTTATTGATACATACTGGTCGGACCATTGCCGTCATACAACATTCCTCACTATTATTGATGATATTGAATTTGAAAATAAATTAGTTAAGGCCGCTTATGAGGAATATTTAGCTGACAGGGAGGCAATTGGGGATAAAAAACCTATATGCCTGATGGACATAGCCACCGTTGCCGTTAAAGTCCTTGGAAGAGCTGGAAAGCTTGATAATCTTGATAAATCAGAAGAGATAAATGCATGTTCTGTTAAAATAGATGTTAAGGTCAACGGGCAGAAGGAAAAATGGCTATTAATGTTTAAAAATGAAACTCATAACCATCCTACAGAGATTGAACCATTCGGCGGAGCTGCCACTTGTATAGGCGGTGCAATTAGGGACCCTCTTTCCGGCCGTTCATATGTATATGGTGCAATGAGAGTTACAGGTGCGGGCGACCCACTTAAGCCAATAAGTGAAACAATAGAGGGAAAGCTGCCCCAGCGTAAAATTGTAACAACGGCGGCTGCCGGATATGCTTCCTATGGCAACCAGATTGGACTGGCCACCGGAATAGTCGACGAGATTTATCATCCGGGCTATATTGCCAAGAGAATGGAAGTAGGTGCGGTAATTGCCGCGGCTCCTGTTGAAAATGTCCGCAGGGAGAGGCCCATTGACAGCGATATAGTAATTTTGTTGGGAGGAAGGACAGGCCGTGACGGCTGCGGTGGAGCAACAGGCTCTTCAAAGGCGCATGATATTAAATCCTTGGAAAGCTGCGGTGCAGAGGTTCAGAAGGGCAACGCCCCTGAAGAAAGAAAGCTGCAGAGGCTATTTAGAAATCCTGAAGCTTCCAGGCTTATAAAGCGATGCAACGATTTTGGCGCAGGAGGAGTTTCCGTTGCGATAGGAGAGCTTGCGGACGGACTTGAGATAAATCTTAATGCAGTACTTAAAAAATACGACGGCCTTGACGGAACCGAGCTTGCAATAAGCGAGTCACAGGAAAGAATGGCTGTAGTTGTTGCAAAAAAGGACGTTAATAAGTTCCTTGAGCTTGCTGAAAAAGAAAACCTTGAGGCATCTGTAGTTGCCGAAGTTAAAGAAAATCCGCGTCTCATAATAAAATGGAACGGAAAAGATATAGTAAATATATCAAGAGAATTTCTGGACACTAACGGTGCTGAAAAGCATACAACAGTTAAGGACTCCCTTCCGGCTGAATGGGAAAAAGATACCTCCGGTTCATTTCCTGAGCTTTACAGTGAGCTGGCTAAAGACCTCAATATATGCTCAAAGAGAGGTCTTTCAGAACGATTTGACTCTACAATCGGAGCGGGTTCCGTCCTTATGCCATTTGGCGGTAAATACCAGATGACACCTGTTCAGGCAATGGTTCAGAAAATACCGGTGCTTGACGGAGAAACAACGACATGTTCGCTTATGAGCTGGGGATTTAATCCTTATATTTCAGAAAGAAGCCCATACCATGGAGCATATCTTGCAGTAGTGGAATCAGTATCTAAGCTAATTGCGTGCGGAGCCAAATTTGAGGACGTATATTTAAGCTTTCAGGAATATTTTGAGAGGCTGGGAGATGACCCTGAAAAATGGGGGAAGCCATTTGAATCGCTCCTTGGAGCATACAAGGCTCAGAAAGAGCTTGAAATAGCAGCTATAGGCGGCAAGGATTCCATGAGCGGAACTTTTGAGCATATTCATGTTCCTCCTACTCTAATTTCATTTGCTGTAACAACAAGTGACATTAAATATATAATATCTAATGAATTTAAGCAGGCGGGGCATAAGGTAGTGTTTGTAAAACCTGAAACAGATGAAAACGGACTTCCTGTAACAGAGTCGCTTAAACAGGCATATGAATATGTAAGTGCCCTTACAGCAGAAGGCAAGGTCTGCGCGGCATATGCACTTGGATATGGCGGAGTTGCTGAGGCTGTTCTTAAAATGGGAATGGGAAATATGATAGGGTTCAGATTTGAAAGCCTAATTCCTAAGAATCTTATATTTGAGTATAATTATGGCGGATTCATACTCGAGCTTACTGATGATACAGATATTGGGATAACTCTTGGCTATACAACTATAGACCCTGTAATTGACTACAAATGCGATACAGTACTTCTCAGCAGACTCGTAAAGGACTATGAGGATAAACTTGAAAGTGTATATTCATCTAATATACCCTCCGAAAATAAGGACATTAAGAAATTTGAGTATAAGGCAAGCTCATATCCGATGCCTGTAATTAAAACAGCACGTCCGAGAGTACTTATACCCGTATTTCCCGGGACAAACTGTGAATATGACTCAGCTAAGGCTGTTGAAAGAGCGGGTGCGGCGGCAGATATATTTGTTATAAATAATCTTACCCCAGCTGGTATATCTGCATCGGTAAAGGCCTTTGCGGATAAAGTAAGCCAGTCGCAGATTATATTTATACCAGGAGGCTTCTCAGGCGGAGATGAGCCTGATGGTTCAGGAAAATTTATTACTGCCTTTTTCAGAAACGGTGTGGTTAAGGAAGAGGTAACAAAGCTCCTTGAGGACAGGGATGGACTTATGTGCGGAATTTGCAATGGCTTTCAGGCGCTTATTAAGCTTGGGCTTGTGCCTTACGGAAAAATTATTGATACGGATGAAAACTGTCCTACACTAACCTTTAATACAATAGGCAGGCATCAGTCAAAAATAGTTAGGACAAGAATAGCTTCAAATAAATCGCCATGGCTTATAAACACAAAGGTCAATGACATCTATTCAGTGCCTATTTCCCATGGAGAGGGACGTTTCCTTGCTTCAGACGAGGTCATTATGGGACTTTCTGAAAACGGACAAATAGCGACGCAATATGTTGATTTAGATGGAAATCCGACAAATGATATACGCTATAATCCAAACAATTCGGTTTACGCAATTGAAGGAATCACTTCTCCTGATGGACGTGTAATAGGCAAAATGGGACATTGCGAAAGATGGAATGATGGTCTGTATAAAAATGTTCCAGGAAATTATGACATCAAAATGTTTAAATCAGCTGTTGAATATTATAAATAAAACAAGTACTATTGTGTGCCTCAATCTTGGGGCACATTTTTAATTTCTGCTCCAATTTTGTTATAATTTTCCCTTAGACGCATATATTCCAGTAAGGAGGGATAAGTATGCTTAACAGGAAATACAACAGAATTTTTATTCTGCTGAATGGCAGAAATGAAGGCGTAGGAATGAATTTGAACGGAAGCTGCGATATAGAAATAATTAACGGTA
>CAUHBX010000127.1 GCA_959604475.1 uncultured Eubacteriales bacterium | reverse complement strand
TTTTTTTAGATTTTTTATTTTAGTCGCTTTTCTTGCCCTTTGGGAGGTAGCAGCCAAAACCGGTTTGATAGACGAATTTATTTTCAGCTGTCCTTCCGCAATGGTTAAGGCTGCGGTTTACATGGGTAAAGACGGCTCGCTGTGGTACCATATCGGCATAACAGCCGCAGAAACTATAGTTGGATTTCTGCTTGGTACTATAATCGGAACCGCAGCGGCAGTATTGCTTTGGTGGAATAAAATGATATCTGACGTAGCGCAGCCTTATCTGGTTGTCTTAAACAGTCTGCCAAAAACCGCGCTGGCACCAATAATAATCGTATGGCTGGGAAACAACACCAAGTCTATAATACTTATCGCGCTTCTTACCTCGGTTATAATCACAATAATGACTGTTCTCAGCGGTTTCATAGAGACCGATAAGGATAAAATAAAACTCGTTACAATATTCGGCGGAAACAAACGCCAGATACTTACAAGGGTAGTAATACCATCAAATATACCTGTAATATTCAATGCCCTTAAGATAAATGTCGGTTTGTCCTTTGTCGGAGTAATAGTCGGCGAATTCCTTGTAGGTAAAGCAGGTTTAGGGTATCTTATTGTTTACAGCTCACAAATTTTCAAGCTCGACAATGTTATGATGAGCGTTACAATTCTTGCCATCATGGCTGCTGTCATGTATAAGGCCATAACCTTCATAGAAGACAGATATATAAAACGCTAACCCATACAATCACTCCATATAAAGACGGGCTTCCGCCTCCCGCCCTCCTAAAATGGCGGAAAAAAAGCGGGCTTCTTTTTGAAGCCCGCTTAATGTTTATATGTATTATAGTACTCTTTTTCCGCTTGCATAGGTTCTCATGCTATAGTCGTCATAGAGGCTGCTTATTATTACGCCTGTCGTTTTTCCCGAAGATGAATGTATGTAGTATCCATCATGCATATAAATACCCACGTGGTCAATCGAACCGCTTCCGTCATTATCAAAGAATACGAGGTCTCCAGCCTCAAGTTCGCTCTTTTCAACAAACTCTCCGTCTGCCGCCTCCATAGAGGCCGATGACCTGCTGAGGTTTATTCCAAAGTTTTTATAAACCGAATATACAAATCCTGAGCAGTCTACACCGCTTGTAAGGTCTGTTCCTCCCCAAGAATAAGGAGTTCCGATATATTCTTCTGCAAATTCAATAATTTCTTTGCCAAGCCCAGACACTTTATCCTTAGCGCCAATTCTGATTGTTATATATTCAGCGTTAACATAGCCTTCGGTTCCGTCTGGTGTTTCAACAAGCACCCATTCATCGTCCTCGTCAATCACATCAGCTGTTGCTCCAAGAGGAAGTATATCAATAACTTCACCGTCAAGCGAGGGCTCGTCCCTTAAATTAAGGCCTGTCTCCGCTATAATAACAGCATATCTATCCTCGTTTTCCTCTTCCTCTTCATCGGCAAGGTCATCAAGATAGTCGCCTATAATATAGTCGCCGAATATGTACCCCTTTTCTCCGTTAAATTCAACATAGTACCAATTTCCGTTTCTTGAGTAAACAGTAAGTTCATCAAACTCCCCGAGAACCTCAATTATATCTGAAGAATCATCGGGTTCCTCGCGAAGCTTTATGTCGTCGTCTGTAACATAAGCGTCTGTTTCCACTATTTCAATATAGTCGTTATGTATGTAAGCACTGTTTACTGAATCGTATGAAACATTGTACCAGTTTCCTTCTTTTCCTAAGATTGTAACATAATCGCCGGCGTTGAGTTTTCCTACTACCTTTGATGATGTCGAATTCGTTTCTCTAACATTTACTCTATTATCATTAAGTAAGCCCTTTGTAAAGGCAAATGCTGAAACCGACGCTCCCATAGCCATTACGCAGCCAAGCAGCGCAGATTTAACAAGCAGTTTCTTAAAATTCATTTAAATGTCCTCCAAACAATTATTACATATTTGTTACATTTTTATTATACAAAGGTTGCATTGCCTTGTCAACATTTTTTATGCCCTATTTCATAAGCAAATTATATTGTAATCCGACCAAAAAAGAGGTTATAATTGTGATATGTATTGTGGTTTTTAACATTATTAAGTCATATTCTGAATAAATAGCTATAAATACAAATATTAAATCGGGTTAACAATTTTATTTTTTTGGAGGTAATAGCCATGACAATTCAAAAGTTGGAAGAACTTTTGCGTGCCGGTGAAAGTGAAAAGCTTGATTACAAACAGGAATTTCTGCTGGATACGGAAACAAGAAAAAAAGAGTTTGTAAAGGATATTACGGCTATTGCCAATTCCAAGGGAGGCCGTGGATACCTAATATTCGGGGTTACCGACAGAACAAAAAAAGCAGTCGGCGTAAGCGACAAGCACCCTTCTGAGGAGACGGTTTTCCAGGTTATAAGCACTCGATGCGACCCGCCTGTAGCCGTAAGATACGAGGAGGTTATTTATAAAGGAAAGAAGTTAATTGTCCTTACAATTTTTAAAAGCAGCCAAAGGCCTCATCAAATTCTTCAGACCGGTACATTTTATATACGAAGGGGTTCTACTACCGATATAGCCAGAAGATATGAAATAGCCTCTATGCTTCAGGACAATGGACTGATAAGCTATGAGACAACGCCGATACGCCATGCGTGTCTGGATGATTTTGATAAGGATATGATTGAGGAGCATATACTGTCAAGATTTTCACCTGATGAAAAGTCCAGCATACTGATACTAGAAAGCATGGGTTTTATTACATACAATAATGATACTAAGGATTATAATCCTACTGCCGGAGGTCTGCTTCTGTTTGGAAAGAGCCCCCAAAGGTTTCTTCCTTCAACCGGAATTAGGGTCGAATACAACGGACGGGTTACATTATTTGAGGGAAACATACCGACAATGCTTGACGGTATAGAGAAATTTATATCAGAAAAGGCCTCATTGAAAAACTATCCTATAGGCGCCATATATGAGGCACTGTATAATGCGGTAGTTCACAGAGATTACTGGGACTCAACCAGAGAAACAGTGGTGATAATAAGGCGCACGAGCATTGAAATAACAAACCCGGGGGCCATATGGAACACTGATGGGGTAATAAACATGGAGCATGATATATACCCTCCAAGACGCAACAGCTGGCTGTACCAACGGCTGCTGCTTACGGACAAAAAAGACCGTTTCCTTAACAGTCCAATAGGTATCAGAACACTTAACGACAGCTTTGAAAAATATGGACTTAAGGTCAAATATATCAATCTGATAAAGAAAAACCTGTTTAAGGTTGTACTACCCGGGACAGATGATATTAATAATATTAAAAATGATTAATGCTGTATCTGCTTCTACAGATTAAGCTTATGCCTTAAAAAGAATTAAAAAAGGACTGCGGAAACTGTCGCAGTCCTTTTAATTATCTTATTCTGTCCGGAAAACCAATTTTTCTGTGTACCTTCGTAAGTGTTTTCTGAGCTATTCTTTGTGCTTTCTCAGCATTTGTCTTAATTATTCCGTCGATATATGCTTTGTCCTTTTCAAGCTCCTTAACTCTTTTCTGTATTGGTTCAAGGTTAGCCACTACAGCTTCGCCAACAGATGTTTTAAACTGTCCGTAATTGCTTCCGTCAAACTCCCTTTCCGCCTCAGCCATTGTTTTGTCTGTTACAGCGCAATAGATGTTAAGCAGATTGCTTACCCCCGGCTTATCCTCACTGTATCTTACCTCATTATCTGAATCAGTCACAGCTTTTTTAATCTTGCTCATAATAACATTAGGCTCATCAAGAAGGGCTATTGCATTATTTTTATTTTCGTCTGACTTTGACATCTTCTTTGTAGGCTCCTGAAGCGCCATTACTCTCGCTCCGACCTTTCCGATATATGCTTCCGGAATTTTGAACACATCTCCGTAAAGTCCGTTAAAACGTGCCGCTATATCCCTTGTAATTTCAAGGTGCTGTCTCTGGTCCTCGCCAACAGGGACAAGGTCTGCCTGATAAAGAAGAATATCAGCAGCCATAAGTACCGGATAAGTGAAAAGCCCAGCATTAATATTATCTGCATGAGACTGGGATTTTTCCTTAAACTGAGTCATTCTGTTTAACTCTCCCATATAGGTAAAGCAGTTGAGAACCCATGAAAGCTCCGCATGCTGCGGTACATGGGACTGATAATATATAATATTTTTCTCAGGGTCTAGTCCTGCTGCAATATACTGCATAAGCAGTGTCCTAGCCTGCTGTCTCAGCTTAATCGGGTCCTGTCTTACCGTTATTGCATGCATATCAACTATACAGTAAAGACAGTTGTATTCATCCTGTAATTTTGTCCAGTTCCTAAGCGCGCCTAAATAATTGCCAAGCGTAACATAGCCTGAGGGCTGCATACCGCTGAATATAGTCTTTTTTTCGTCAGCCATAAAAAGTTCCTCTTTTCCCAATATCTAAAAATTGTCATTTCATTATTGATTAAAAAAACTTATTATAGTATACTATTATTTATATTTTTTTGCAAGTTTTCTGCTATATGCGGAATAACATAAACCAAAAGAAAGGAGCAGAATTAACATGAGTTTTATTAACGAACAGAATATCCCATCGCCTGATGAAGTACGGGATGAAGTGCCTTTCCCACGCCACCTGGCCGGAATTAAAGCCAAACGTGACGCTGAATTAAAAGACATAATCGCCGGCAGGTCTGACAAATTTATTCTTGTTGTCGGTCCCTGTTCAGCCAGCGATGAAGACGCAG
>CAUHBX010000126.1 GCA_959604475.1 uncultured Eubacteriales bacterium | reverse complement strand
AAGCACCTCTATCCCCGTCAGCCCGCCTATTCTTTCCATACAGTCTCTAACCTTTGTTCTCTTATACTCAAGCTGTGCCTTATAGGACATATGCTGAAGCGAACATCCCCCGCAGTTTTTATAATAGGGGCATGGAGGAGTTCTCCTTTCCGGGGACTCTTCAATTAAATTTATCAGCTTGCCAAATCCGTAGTTTTTCTTAAGTTTTATTATGAGAATTTCGGCCTTTTCTCCCGGAAGCATTCCGTCTACAAACACAGTAAATCCATCTATTTTTACAACTCCCTCGCCCTCCGAGCCAAAGGCGGTACAAACCGCGGTATATATCTTATTCTTTTCCAGTTCCATTTCACACCTCAACAATATTAATTTTTTTATAAGTATACCACAGAAATCACTTAAACAAAAAGTTTTCCTCTGGCCAAATATATGTTATGCTTATTAAAAAGGAGGTTAATATATGGCAACAGATGCAGAGTATATGGAATTTGTAGCAGGACAGATTTCAAAGGCTGGTAATATAACTTACAGAAAGATGTTTGGCGAATACGGTGTATACTGCGACGGGATATTTTTCGGAACCGTAGAGAATAATCAATTTTATATCAAAATCACCGTGGGAGGACAGAAGTTTATGCCCGATGCTGTTATTGACTCACCCCATGAAGGCGCAAGATATTTTCGGATAGAAGAGCTGGATAACGAAGAGTTCTTGAAAAATATAATTCAGATAACCTGTTCTGAATTACCGCCGCCAAAACCTAAAAAACGAAAAAAAACAGAGTGATTAGTCTAATCACTCTGTTTTTATATTATTCATTATTATAGCTGTATTCACAAACCGTTTGGTCGCATACACAGCTGCGGCAGTTTGCAAAGCTTGGGTTTGCTTCCTCTTCACCTGTAATCAGCATTTGTCTCATTCTCTCCGCCGTTTCTTGGACATTCCTGCGCAGCAAATGGGTATTTCTCACCACAAAGCACTTATTTTTATATGATATTATTGCTTTTTTAGGCATTTTGCTATATATATCCTCCACAATAAGCATATATGCCCCCACTTGAAGCAAATCTCCATGATGCGGCCAGTCAGTTTGTCCGCTCTTAATCTCCACCGGCAGCAAATCTCCGGTAAATCTGTGCATGTATATTATGTCCGGCTTACCCTGAAGGTCATATTTTTCCGAGTGAAGAATCTTACCATAGGTTACATCCTCCCTCTTATTTTCCGTACACAAATCTGTATAGACAACCTTCCATAACAAAAAACGTGGCATTTTCTTAATTTCACGTATACCTGTCCTTCCAAACAGACCCATAAATACAATGAGAAAAATCACCGCACCCACTAGTATGTATGTCACAGCATACCACCGTCCTTAAGCATGAAATACAACGCTGCCGCAATAATTATAAGTACAGCAACGGCGAAAATGCGTCTTCCTCTTCCGCAGGATACGAATATATCGTTATGGTAACGAACGCCCTGCTCCAATCGTTCCTTACGCTTATCCTCCAGTCCAAGCCTTTCATTTCGCTCCTTTTCAAGCCTTCTCAGTTCATTTCTGCCATAAAGCCTTTCATAGTACCATTGGTACGGGCAGTAATCGAACTTGCTCAGTTCCGTGGCAGCTATCGTATGCCTGTCCTTGTCCATTAGTATTCCGTTTTCCTTATATTTCTCGCAAGCATTTTTTGATATCCGGCCCACGGCCCGGATGTTGAGTCGGCGCTTATAAATTCTTCAAATACTTTGCTCTTTGCGTCCATATCGTCTGCACAGTGAAGGATGTGGGCTTCCAAAGTCTTCGGAAGAACTGGGGAGCCATAATCGAACTCACCATGATGCGCAAGTATGCAGTGCTTAATAATAGTTTTAAGCCTGTCCGGAAATCCCTCAATTCCTGAAGCCGTCTTTTCAACCAGTTCAGCGCCAATATATATATGCCCTAAAAGCTGACCGTCATCTGTATAATCGTTCAAGGGGAAATCCGAAAGCTCCCACAGCTTGCCGACATCATGCAGCATTGCAGACGCAACAAGAACGTCCCTGTCAACAAACTTATATTTATCGGACATAAAATCACAAATTTGTGTTACCGACAGAGAATGTTCCAAAAGTCCGCCCAGATATCCATGATGGACACTTTTAGCTGCTGAATGTATTGGAAACTCCTTGACTACAAAGCTGTTTTTAAGAAGGATTTTATTCAAAAGCTCTTTAACATACGGGTTCTTTACTGTTTCAATAAAACCGGTAAATTCGCCCCACATATTTTTAATATCCTTTTCTGTCGATGGTATATAATCCGCAGGGTCATATTCCCCTTCCTTGCTTTTTCTAATTCTCTTGATATTAAGCTGTATCTCATTGTTAAATATCTGTGCCGAAGCGTCAATTTTTATCATATCGTTTTCAGCAAACGACTGAATTTCATTGCCTAAATTCCACACCTTTGCGTCTACAGTTCCGGTTTTATCTGCAAGCTTCAGTGATAAATAGTTTTTGTCATTTTTTGATTTAAACGTCTGCCTGCTTTTACAAAGATAGTGCTCGACTATCTGCTCGCCTTCCCTTATTTCATTTATATACTTCATTTTTGCCTCCTTATTCCTGAGCCAGCTTGAGACTGAACTCAAACCTTGCTCCTCCCATTTCAGACTCTTTGCAGACTATGAGCTCTTTATGGGCGTTTATAATCTCCTTAACTGCGCACAGTCCCAAGCCGCTTCCTGTTTTATCTAAGCCTCTTGAACTGTCGGATTTATAAAACGCACCGAATATTTGTCTTCTTTCATTTTCTGGTATTCCCACACCATTATCACTTACAGAAACATAAACCTTTCCCTCATTTTTGGGAAGAGTCGTCTCTATCTCAATCAGTCCGCCTTCAGGAGTAAATTTAACAGCATTGTCAACAAGATTATGGATTACCCTATGAATCTCTTTTCTGTCAGCGTTTACAGTAGTTTCCTTATCAGCAAGGACAAGGCGGCATGAAAGCTTCTTTTCTCTAAATCTGTGTTCAAATATATCTAGCACGTCTCTTATGAGCTCGTTTAAGTCAAAATCAGTCAAATCCAGCTCAAGGATATTTTCCTGTGTTCTTCCCATATCCACAATATTATTGGTCAGCATAGAAAGCCTTTGTGTTTCCTCAAGAATTATATCCAGATAATAATTATACTTTTCCTCAGGTATGACGCCGTCCTGCATAGCGTGAATAAAGCCTTGTATACTGGTAAGCGGAGAACGTAGGTCATGGGCTATACTTGCCACAAAAAGCCTTCTGTCCTGGTTCCTTTTATCAAGGCTTTCGGCCATATAGTTAAAGCTCTCTCCAAGCTGGCCTATTTCGTCGCTTGATTTAACCTCAATACGTCTATCAAAATTTCCGTCAGCGATTATCTGCGCGGCTTTGTTCATCTCAAGAAGCGGCTTTGTCATTTTTCTTGAAAAAGAATATATCATAACTATTACCAACACCAGAGCCACAAGCCCTGACAGGAACAATATCTCAAGAACTCCCGAAATTGTCTGCTGAATTTCAGGTATTGGCGAGCAAAGGAATATTCCGCCGTAGGTTAATCCATTAGACATTATAGGATAACCAACGGTAATCATATTTTCGGAGAACATTCCGCCTACCTTTCCCCTGACAGTAACAATGTTTCCATTAAGAACACCGTTTATAGTGTCATTTGTTATTGACTGTCCAATCCATTCACGGTTAATAGATGACGAAACAGCAGAAACTCTTCCAAAGCTGTCAAGAAAAAACACGCTGGTGCTGGTATAGTCCTCAAGTATCTCCATTTTATTTTCTAGCTCGGTAACATCTATTACCCCGCTTGACATTGCCTTTCCGTACTGTCTTGCAATAGAGCGCGCCTGCTCCTTCATCTGGCTCTGCTTCTGCTCATAATAATAATCGGTACAGAAATAGTATACAGACGCCCCCATAATACTGAATGCAAACAGGAATATAAGTATGTAAGCGGCTGTCTGCTTAAAGAACAGAGAACTTTTTTTTGCCATAAACATCATCTCGTTTCAAATTTATAGCCCACACCGTGAACAGTCTTAATACTCCAGCTTTCATCCTCACGGTTAAGCTTCTCACGTATCCTCTTTATGTGCACATCCACAGTTCTTGAATCACCGACGTATTCATATCCCCATATCTTATCTAAAAGCTGCTCTCTTGTAAAAACCTGATTTTTATTTTCAGCAAGGAAATACAGCAGTTCAAGCTCCTTTGGCGGAAACGACAGGCTTTCGCCATGATATATTACTGTATAATCGTTAAGGCTTATTTTGAGGTTTTCAAAAAATACGCTCTTGTCGTCATTTTTTTCTTCCTTTTTTTCATACCGCCTTAAAACTGCCTTTACTCTGGCAACCATTTCCTTAGGCTCAAAAGGCTTTACTATATAATCGTCAGCCCCCATCTCAAGGCCAAGCACCTTATCAAATGTATCGCTTCTGGCCGTAAGCATAATTATCGGAGTGTCGCTTTTCTTTCTTATTTCCGTACAAATCTGGTATCCGTCCATGCCGGGAAGCATTAAATCAAGCATTACAAGCTCAGGCTTGAACGCATAAAACTCGTCCATCGCCCTTCTCCCGTCATAAACCTCTTTCGTCTCATAGCCTTCTTTCATAAGATATAGAGAAATCAGTTCGGCTATATGTTTTTCATCATCAACTATCAGTATCCTCGTTTTTTCCAAAACGCTCTTCCTCCTTTAAAGCG
>CAUHBX010000125.1 GCA_959604475.1 uncultured Eubacteriales bacterium | reverse complement strand
CCCTTTCAATTATATAATCAACGTAATTTGTTTCATTCTGAAGTAGCACAAGGCCTTCAGAGCCAAAGCTATCAAGAACTTCGTCTATAAACTCCTTTGTAAGGCACTGGTTTGTGCCGCCGTAAAGGAGAATGCAGTTTTGCCCTTTTTCATCAACCTGAATTATAGCATGCCCGCTTGTCTCATTATGGTTTTTTATCATTTCAACGTTTACCCCGTTATCCTTCATTGCTTTTTTAAGCATTTCCCCATCATGTCCAAGGTATGCGGCATGATAAACCTCATTTCCTGCTTTGGCAGCTGCTATTGACTGATTAAGACCTTTTCCACCGCAATGGATATTTAGTGAAAGTGAAGACTTAGTCTCCCCCGGAAGAAGAAATTTATCGACCTTATATACATAATCAATATTAAGAGAACCTAAATTCAATATTTTCATTTTATTATACCTCCCCTTAATTACTAACCGTTTCTTCTGATTTTTTTATAATTCTTTCTCTGAATGTCATACCAGCTATAACAAAAAATATTCCGATAACCTTAGTGATACTGAAGTCTTCCTGAAAAAATATGCAGTCAAGGATAATAGACATGGCAAGCTGTCCTATAAGTACCACGACAGTTGATACCATTACTGTAGATTTTTTCGTTCCTATTACCAGAAAAATAAGGGCTATAAGTCCGGCTATACTTCCAAGATATAAATAAAAAGGCACATTCTTTATGTATTCGACAGTAAGTTCATTAACATGGCCTGTACATATCAATATTATTAAGGATATTATCGTTGCCTCAAAATAATTAATTAATGTGCCATTTGTATTTCCAAGATATTCAGATGCCTTAACATTTACCATCTTATTAAAAACATTTAAAATTCCCAGCGCAACAGCAACTAAAATATAAGCAATCATAATTTATCCCCCTCAGCCATTTATAACAAGCATTATTCCTATAATTACAAGAATATAGGCAGGTATCTGGTCTTTTTTGAACTTTATTTTTTTTACTCCAAAAAAACCGTAATGATCAAAAATAGCTGAACAAACCATTTGTCCGGTAACTGACAGAGATAAGACAGCGGTTGCCCCGATAGTCCTTGTACACCAGCTGCTGGCCGCTACAATTGTAACTCCAAGCAGTCCAACTGTGTATACATACGGGGGAACACCCCTAAAAGTTATTTTCCTGTGCTGTACGGCAGGTATATAAATAAACAATATAATTGCTGCAATTATATGTACAAAAAATGTAACAACAAACAAGGAATGATATAACCCCAGCTGTCCATTAAATGATACCATTATACTGTTAAAAATACCTGATAAAAACAAATACACTATACCCATTATCTATACTCCCATAAAAAAATTTTAACTTCTATTATTATCGGCTCTTTAACAATGTTTGTCAATTAATCTTCTTGATATCAAGCGACATTTGTTGTATCCTGATGTTAATAATAGTTTACAGGAGGGATAAATATGAATGAACTTCAAGCGCACATAAGACTAAGTGATGATTTGAATGTCAAATATGCCATTATGCCCGGCGATCCTGCAAGGGTTGATAGAATAGCGTTTTATCTGGAGGATGTCCATGAGCTTGGCTTTAACCGAGAATACAAATGTCTTACAGGATTCTATAAAGGCGTTAAGGTACTTGCTATATCTACAGGCATGGGCGGCGCCTCAACAGCCATAGCAATAGAAGAACTAAAGAATATTGGTATTGATGCTATGATACGAATCGGAAGCTGCGGTGCTGTACAGCCATTTGTTAAGATTGGCGACCTAGTACTTGTAAACGCATCAGTCCGCGATGACGGGACATCACAGACCTATATAAATCTTAAATATCCTGCCGTTCCAGACACATTTCTTTTTAATTACTGCATAGAGGCAGCCATTGAAAATAACTTTCCCTATCATATTGGGCTTGCCAGAAGCCACGACAGTTTTTATATTGACAACGAAGACGAAATAAATGATTTCTGGTCAAAACGAGGTGTCCTTGGCAGCGACATGGAAACGTCAACGTTATATACCGTTGGCAGGCTGAGAGGCATAAAAACCGCCTCAATTCTCAATAATGTTGTTGCCTGCGGAGAAGATACAGCAGACAGTATAGGAAGCTATGCAGATGGTGAAAATCTATCTATGACAGGTGAAAAGAATGAAATAATTGTTGCCCTTGAAGCCTTTGTAAAGCTTGATAAATCCGGCAAGTAATATAAGGGAAGTGTGTTTGCCACACTTCCCCTTTTTAATACCTTCCTATTATCTCTAATACTTTATTTACAAATTCTTCCCTGTTAACATCTGTCATAACATATGTATTTTGGAATGGGAATTTAACGTCCGTATATAAATCGCATACAGTTTTTCCTCTTGTTATTCTGCCCTTTGTCTCAACACATACACCGGCTTTTTTACCTGAAAAAAGTTCAGGATAAGCTAGATACATCACCGCACACGGGTCATGCATACAATTTCCCTCTTGACCATGGTCAAGATAAAACTTCATTGTGTTCTTTAGTATACTATAGCAGAACTTTGACTGTTTTGAAGTCATCTTACCTATTTCCTCTACTTCGTTTGGCAGAAGGACAGCCTTTTCAGTTACATCAAGGCCAAACATATAAATCGGTGTTCCGCACTTGAAAAGCATTTCAGCAGCTTCAGGGTCAACATATATATTGAATTCAGCGGCGGGAGTAATATTTCCATACGCGGCAGCTCCTCCCATAATAACAATTTTCTTGAGAAGTGAAGGAAGCTCTTTATACTTAGCAAGCGCTATCGCAACATTTGTCATAGGTCCAACAGCAACAAGAACCAGCTCACCATTATACTTTTTAGCCTCTCTATACAAAGCGTCCCATGCCTTTTCCTTTTTCGGTTCAATATTTGGCATTTCTACTGATGAGGCAAGCCCTCCCATGCCGTCCTCGCCATGAACATACTTTCCTGTGACAAGCTCACGCATTAAAGGCTTGTCTGCGCCTTTATATACAGGGATACTTTTTTCTATAACTCCAATGGTCTTTTGTGCGTTAACAAAAGTTTTATCACACTCAACATTACCGCAGACTGCTCCAATTCCCACTATATCTATCTCAGGCATATTCGCCGCAAGGAGGAGAGCTATAATATCGTCAGCTCCCGGATCACAGTCAATAAAAACAGGTATCATTATTTAGCCACCTCCCCGTAGCTTGCACAAGCGTTTATAAGAATCTTAGCAAAAGCGTCTCTGTCAAGGTTCCATAAAACATGGACGTTTGGTTCCTTTCCATATCTGTTTTTTATATCTCCAATAGTTGCGCCGGGACAATAATCCCCTTCCGTTTCTACCTCCACATACATATCTTTTACTTCAAATATTTCCGGATTAGTTATAGCGGCCACTGCTACTGCATCATGCACAGCCGCCCCTCTGTATCCTTTTGATTTATGATACTGGAAAAAGAAATCAAACCATTCAGCCACTGTTTTTGCAACAGGATTACCTAAATTTCTCATTATTTCAAATTCTTCAGGATAAATTTGTGCCTTTTCCGTGACGTCAAGGCCTGCCATTGTTATAGGGACTCCGCCTCTAAATACTATGTCTGCAGCTTCAGGGTCAACCTGAATATTAAACTCGGCTGCAGGCGCCCAGTTTCCGTGGTGTATTCCTCCGCCCATTATGTATATATGTTCAATTTTGCTCTTAAGCTCGGGATGAGCAAGAAAAAGCGAAGCAATATTTGTTAACGGTCCAGTAGGGACAAGAGTTATCGGTTCATCGCTTTCTTCAATTATTTTAGCCATAAGGGTAACCGCATCCATATCAGATATTTCAAATGCCGGTTCAGGAAGCTTAGGTCCGTCAAGGCCAGACTGGCCATGAACATTTGGAGCAACCATAGGCTCCTTTAAAAGAGGCTTTACCCTACCCTTAGCCACCGGAACATTAAGTCCGATAAGAGTACAGATACGAAGTGTATTATAAGTTGTCTTCTCCATTGTCTGGTTACCGCAGACAGATGTAACCGCCTTAATATCAAGCATGGGGCTGGCATTAGCCAGCACCCATGCTATAGCGTCATCATGTCCAGGGTCGCCGTCAAGAATAACAGGTATTCTTTTCATTTTAGCACCCTCCAAACTGAATTTTTATGATTTTTTCTTTGCTTTTTTTAGCTGGGTAACAGCATATACTGCCAGTCCTACAATTGTTACAGCATAAGGAATTGCTGCCACAAGATATGATGAAAATCCGGGAAGGCCCTCCATCTTATTGCCTAGAGCACTTGCAAATCCAAACAGCAGCGAAGCAAACATTGCTCCAACAGGTTCTCCCTGTCCCATTGCCTGTGCTGCAAGAGCTATAAATCCTCGCCCGGCGACTATACCTGTATTCCAGCTCTGTGAATAGTACATTGACATATATGCTCCGCCTATTCCTGCAAGGGCACCTGAAAGCATAATAGCTATATACTGAGTCCTAAGTACGCTTACTCCTACTGAATCGGCTGCATTAGAATTTTCTCCTACAGCGCGAATGCGAAGTCCGAGTGCTGTTTTATATAGCATAATCCATACAACTATAACAAGAATAAATGAAATATAAGTAAGTATGGAATGTCCGGACAAAATATTTCCAAGCACCGGAATATCCTTTATAAGAGGAATATTAATTTTAGGTGTAAGCATTTGTGGCGTTGTAAGATTTGCTGTATTTCCCCTAAGTCCTGTGAAAAGGTAAAGAAGGAATATAGTACCG
>CAUHBX010000124.1 GCA_959604475.1 uncultured Eubacteriales bacterium | reverse complement strand
ATACTTTTCTCAGACCAATGCTGATGTTTTTTGGCGGCAGTGCCAATACTCTTCCATATGCAGTTGAATATATGAAGATTTATATTGCCGGAACGATTGCAGGCCAGGTAAGTCTTGGAATGAACTACTTCATCAACTCACAGGGCTATACTCGCACAGGCATGATTTCAGTCGTCTGTGGGGCTGTTGCAAATATTATACTTGACCCTATTCTGATTTTTGGGTTTAATATGGGCATAAAAGGCGCCGCAATAGCAACCGTCATTTCGCAGATAATTTCAGCAGTATGGGTTATGGCTTTCCTGTGCAGCAAAACTCCTGTATTGAGAATGAGCAGAAAAGAGCTTAAGCCCGATGCGGTTTTAATGAAAAGGGGCTGTGCCTTAGGGCTTTCAAATTTTATATTTCAGATAAATGAAAGTGTTGTTGTCATTGTTTTAAACAGGCTGCTTCTTAAATACAGTCCTGCCGGCCTCGGCGACATTCATATTGCCGCGCTTTCTATAGTAGCTACACTGCAGCAGTTCTTCTATATGCCGCTTAAAGGCCTGGTACAAGGCTCTCAGCCGATAATCAGCTACAGTGTAGGTGCACGAGACTATCCAAAAATACATAATACAATAATATCTGCCCGTGCTTTATCCATAGCCTGCGCTTCAATATTATGGTTTATTTTTGTATTCTTCCCTAAGCCAATTGCAGAAATGTTTACGCCCAACGCACAGCTTGCCGAAATAGCCGCCACTGCTGTCAGGGTATCATTTTCGACGGTATTTGTAATAGGAATGCAGATGATAAATCAGAATTCCTTTATCGCTATGGGTAACGTAAAATATTCCTTCATATTCGGCCTTATGAGAAAGATTTTTCTGCTTATACCATTTGCATTGATACTGCCCCATTTTATCGGCGTATGGGGCGTATACGGAGCAGAAGCCGTGTCAAATGTAATCACGACTATCGTTACATATTTCGTATTTAACAGATATATGGCTAAGCTCAAGACTGACTTTTTAAATTAGGCGCAGCTTGTCCATAGTATGCGTTTTTTCCATGTTTTCTCATAAAATGCTTGTCCAGAATATGCGTTGGCGCCTCGGAGGCATCCGGGTTTATCATCCTTGTGACGGCCGCCATTTTGGCTGTTTCCTCAAGAACAGCGGCATGGTAGACTGCGTCAGCAGCATCCTTTCCCCATGCAAAAGGCCCATGGTTTTTGCATATGACCCCTGGAATATAGACCGGATTTTTGTCTTTGAAGGCCTCCTTTATAGCGAGGCCTGTATTTGTTTCATAGGCTTCCTCAGTTTCTTTTTCTGTCAAATCTCTTGTGCATGGGATTGCTCCGTAAAAATAATCGGCATGTGTTGTTCCATAGCACGGTATAGAAAGTCCAGCCTGTGCCCAGGCAACCGCCCAAGTTGAATGCGTGTGTACTATTCCGCCCACTTCGCTAAAAGCCTTGTAAAGCTCTATATGCGTTGCAGTATCGGACGATGGGTTCAATTGGCCCTCAATCTTATTACCTTCCAAATCTACAACGACCATGTCTTTGGCTTCCATTACATTGTAATCAACCCCGCGTGGCTTTATTACCAAAAGCCCGCTCGGTCGGTCGATCCCACTGACATTTCCCCATGTATACATGACAAGACCTCTATTTACCAGTTCCAGGTTTGCCTTTAAAACACTTTCCTTCAGCTCTTCAAGCATTCCAGCCTTCCCCTTTCTGATTTTCAGCGTTCTTCTTTATATCCTTAAGCCTTTTCATTACATCATTTTCTCCCCGGCCGAAATAATCATGGAGTTTCACAAACTCCCTGTACAGATTTTCATAAACAGCGGCATTCTGTGGGTTTGGAACATAAGTGTAATCCTCAACATGCCCCATCTTTTCGGCGGCCTCATAAATTGACGAATATCCGCCGTTTTCTTTTCCTGCCGCAACAGCTGCAAACATTGCCGCTCCCAATGCCGGAGTCTGGTCAGAAGCACCTATAAAAATTTCTCGTCCAGTTACATCCGCATATATCTGCATCATAAGAGGATTTTTCTTTGCTATGCCGCCGCAGGCATACAGTTCTTTTATAGGCACACCGCTTTCCTCAAATGTATCAATAATAAGTCTCTTACCATATGCTGTAGCCTCAATAAGCGCCCTGTACATTTCCTCCGGACGTGTAAGCAGTGTCATACCTACCATTAAGCCGGTCAGGTCAGCATCCACAAGGCATGACCGGTTACCATTCCACCAGTCAAGGGCAATAAGCCCGCTTTCTCCAACATTAAGCTTGGAAGCCTTTTCAGTCAAATACTGATGTATATTAAGTCCCATTTCCTCTGCTGCTTTTTTGTATTCATATGGCACGCAGTTTTTCACAAACCAGTCAAAGTGGTCACCGACACAGGACTGCCCCGACTCATATCCGAAGTATCCCGGAAGCACCCCGTCCTCAACAACACCGCACATTCCCGGCACCATTTTTTCTTCTTCCCCCAAAAGTATATCACATGTTGAGGTTCCCATAATCATAAGCATTTTTCCAGGCTTATTTACCCCTACCGCAGGAAGTGAAACATGGGCGTCAACATTTCCTACGGCTACTGCTATTCCCTCGCAAAGTCCTATCCGCTCTGCCATATCTTTTTTCAGACTTCCGGCCCTATCTCCGACATTCAGTATTTCACCTTTAAATTTATCTGTGACATTTTCCAGTCCTTCATTTAGAGATTTAAAAAACTCCTTCGACGGATATCCTTCTTTTTTGTGCCATATCGCCTTATATCCCGCTGTACAGCTGTTTCTGACCCAGCTCCCAGTCATCATCATAGTTACCCAATCAGTGCCCTCCATGATTGCATAGGTATTTTCATAGATATAAGAAGACTCTTCCAATATCTGCATTACCTTGGGAATAACCCATTCAGATGATATTTTTCCGCCATATCGTTTTAAAAAATTTTCTCCTCTTTCCTCAGCCTTGCTATTAAGTCTGTTTGCCTGGTCCTGCGCGGCATGGTGCTTCCAAAGCTTTACCCAGCTGTTCGGATTTGACGCAAACTCCTTCCTCAGGCACAAAGGGGTGCCGTTTTCGTCAAGCGGCATAATTGTACATGATGTAAAATCAATGGATATTCCAATAACTGCTTCCTTTGGAATATCCGATTTGTGCAAAACCTCGGGAACTGTTTCCTCAAGTACTTCTATATAATCCATCGGGTGCTGCAGAGCCCAGTCAATTCCCAGCTTTGTCCCGTCCGGCAAATATTCGTCCATTACTCCATGGGTATATTCCTTTACAGCTGAGGCAACCACCTCTCCATTACTAACATCAACAAGAACACTTCTTCCAGAAAGTGTACCAAAGTCAACCCCTATTGTATAACGCTTCATAAAGCTCCCCCTATCAAAATGACACACTATTCCATCTTAACTCGTTTTTTAAGCCGTTAATTGTTGTGCTGCTGTTTATATATACTGCCTCAATTCCCATTTCCTCAGCCCAGTCGCCCAGCTGTTCTGCACTGAGGTCATATGTAAACGCTGTATGGTGTGCTCCTCCGGCTAATATCCACGCCTCTGCTCCTGTAATCAGGTTAGGCTCCGGTCTCCAAAACGCACATGCCACAGGCAGTTTAGGCATAGGCTTCTCTAATGGCAAACAGTCAACCTCACTAATAATAAGACGAAATCTCGTTCCCAGGTCCACAAGCGAAGCTGCTATTCCATGTCCCTGCTTTGCCGTGAATACCAGTCTGGCAGGGTCTTCGCGTCCTCCCATTGATAAAGGGCATACTTTTATTGAAGGTCTTTCAGAAGCGATGGATGGGCATACCTCCAGCATATGTGCCTGCAGTATTCCATCCTTTCCATGTACAAAACTGTATGTATAGTCCTCCATAAATGATGTTCCCATATTATTTTCACAGCCAGCCGTCATTAATTTCATAAGACGTACAAGCGCTGCGGTTTTCCAATCTCCTTCAGCGCCAAATCCATACCCCTTCTCCATCAGTCTTTGTATTGCAAGTCCTGGCAGCTGCTTTAATCCCGACAGCATTCCAAAATGTGTTACAACGGCATTGTAATCCATTTCTTTCATAAATTTTTCAAATCCAAGCTCTATCCGGGCCTGCTCGGTTACATGACGTCTGAATTCCTTTGGCGGCCGTCCTTCGAGCAAAATATTGTATTTTTTATAATACTCATCTGTAAGGTTTTCCGCGTCTGCTAAAGGTATTTTTCCAATGTAATCCGCTATCTCGGTAATACTGTAGGAATCAACCTGCCATCCGAATTTTATCTGCGCTTCAACCTTGTCTCCTTCGGTTACAGCGACATCTCTCATATTGTCACCGACCCTCAGAACACGGATATTTCCGCTTTCAATAGCTCCAACAGCCGTTACCATCCACTTTGCTATGCGCCTTTGAACATTAATATCAGACCAGTGGCCGGCAATAACCTTTCTATGTTTTCCAAGTCTTGTTACCATGTGACCAAATTCCCTGTCCCCGTGAGCAGACTGGTTAGTATTCATATAATCCATATCTATAGTATCATAAGGTATCTCAGCATAAAATTGCGTATGAAGATGCAGCAGAGGCTTTCGAAGTTCCTTAAGTCCTGCTATCCAGCATTTTGCAGGTGAAAATGTATGCATCCAGGTTACAATACCCGCACATAGCTCATCTGAATTTGCGTCATTCATTGTTTTTCTGATGCTTGAAGAATCTATAAGTGTAGGCTTAAGCACTATCTCATATGGCAGAA
>CAUHBX010000123.1 GCA_959604475.1 uncultured Eubacteriales bacterium | reverse complement strand
ACCCTATCGGAGCTTCCTATGTTTCCGGGATTTATCCTAATTTTATCTACTCCGTTATCCATACACTTCAAAGCAAGCCTATAGTCAAAATGTATATCCGCTACAAGAGGAATATTAATTCTGTTTTTAATATCTCTAATAGCCTCAGCCGCCTGCATATCCGGCACAGCTACTCTGATTATCTCGCATCCGGCTTCCTCAAGATTTTTAATCTGTTCTGCAGTTGCATTTACATTTCTTGTATCTGTATTGCACATAGATTGGATTGCTATCGGATTATTTCCCCCAATTTTCACCCCGCCTACGTTTATTTCCCTTGTTTTTCTTCTTGTATATTTCATATAACTCATCACCGTATTAGATTAACTATATCATTAAATGCAATAAAAACCATAAATACCATTAAAAGAATAAACCCAGCTAAATGTATTCTTCCTTCAATCTCTGGATTAACCGGCTTTTTCCTCACGCCCTCAGCAATTAAGAATGCCAGCCTTCCACCGTCCATTGCCGGTATGGGGAATAGATTGAGTATTCCAAGATTAGTACTTAAAAGTGCTGAAAGGGCAAACAGATTAAGCAGCGCATCCTTGAAGCCATATGCCATTCCTGCCTCATAGGTATCCCCTATTGTATTTATTATCCCTATAGGACCCGAAACCTCTTCAGATTTAACCTGGAAAGTAAATATTCTTACAAATCCGCTAACAACCGATTTAACAAAATAAACCATTGTGCCTAAATCTGCTTTAGCGGTTTCCAGAATACTTGAACGTTCAAATCCATCTATTTTTTCTGAAAACAATCCATATCTGCCGTCAAAATTAAACCCAAGCATATACCTGCCGCTTTCTTCATCAAGCTTAGGAGTAACCGACATGCTTGTTTTTTCTCCGTCTCTCACAACCACCATATTAACAGGCTGACCTGTTGCAACTAAATTTACAGCAGGAGAAAAGTCCTGGTAAATTAAAATTCTTTTTCCGTTTACCTGAACAATTTTGTCGCCTGCCTCAAGTCCTGCCTCATAGGCCGGACTGTTTTGATTTACTGATTTTACCTCGGGAACCAAAAATCCGTTCATTCCTAAAAGTATGAATATAAGCAGAAATGCTAATACAAAGTTCATAGCCGGGCCTGCAAAAATAACTGCAATTCTTTGCAGGACAGTTTTTTTGCTGAACGAACGTGACGGGTCATAATCCTTGTCAACCATATCTGTATATTCCTCATCAGCCTCTCCCTGCATGCGGCAGTAGCCGCCCAGAGGAAGCATCCTCAAAGAATATTCTGTTTCCCCTTTTTGTTTTGAATATATCAGAGGTCCCATTCCTACCGAAAATTCTTCAACACGTATACCCACCTTTTTTGCCACAAAAAAGTGTCCAAGCTCATGGACAATTATTATGACTGAAAAAACTACAATTGATATAATTATCGACAATTTTTAATTCTCCTTAGTCTTTATTAGAGCGCTTGAATAATCTTTTGCCCACCTGTCGGCTTCTACAAGATCTTCAACCGAATAGTCATATTTAACAGTATATGAGTCCATTGTTTTTTCTATTATATCTGCTATGGCTAAAAATCCAATTTTATCGTCAAGAAAGGCTGACACAGCTGTTTCGTTTGCTCCATTCATAACAGCGGGCATAGTTCCGCCGCATTTTATTGCTCTGTAGGCAAGGGAAAGACATCTGAAAGTATCTAAATCCGGCCTTTCAAATGTAAGTGTATTCCTCTTTTCAAAGTCAATTTTAGGAAAGCTGTTTTTTACTCTTTTCGGATAAGTTAAGGCGTATTGTATAGGCACTTTCATGTCAGGTTCTCCAAGCTGAGCTATTACCGCACCGTCCTCATATTCTACTGCCGAGTGGACAATGCTCTGAGGATGTATCAAAACCTCTATTTCCTCTACATCAACATCAAACAGCCACTTTGCCTCAATAAGCTCCAAGCCTTTATTCATCAGCGTAGCTGAATCGATTGTAACCTTTTTCCCCATGCTCCAATTAGGATGCTTTAAGGCATCCGAAGCCTTAACATCTTTAAGCTGTTCTCTTTTCATCCCTCTAAATGGTCCGCCTGGGGCAGTTAAAAGTATACGTCTTATTTTATTTTCACTGTTTCCCCTAAGGCTTTGAAAAATAGCCGAATGCTCGCTGTCTACAGGATATATTTTCACCCTGAATTTTTTTGCTGCGTTGATTATCAGCTCTCCTGCTGAAACGAGGGTTTCCTTGTTAGCTAGAGCAATATTTTTGCCGGCCCTTATGGCTTCAAAAGTCGGTATTATTCCAATATTTCCTACGACTGATGTTACAACCGTATCGCTTTTTTCGTGCACAGCAGCAGCTGTTAAACCTTTTATGCCGCTTAAAATTTCTGTTTCACAGTCTTTAACTTTACTTTTAAGTATTGCCGCTTTTTCACTGTCCATAACAGCGGCAACAGCGGGTTTAAATTCTCTTATCTGCTTTTCAAGCAAATCAATATTGCTGTTAGCCGTAAGCGCGCAGATATTTATACCGCCTATTTCCCTTACAACATCTAGAGTCTGAGTTCCAATTGATCCTGTAGAACCTAATATACTTATATTTTGTGCCATTACAAATTCCTCCGTTACAGGACGGTTATAAGATAGAACATAGAATAATAAACAACCGGGGCGGCAAAAAGCACACTGTCAAATCTGTCAAGCACACCGCCATGACCAGGCATTATTTTTCCAAAGTCTTTAATTCCAACATATCGCTTCATAGCCGATGCGGCTAAATCGCCAATCTGTGAAAAAATAGAACCCACAAATCCGGTTATAAAGCATAAAAGCACCGTATCAACGCCCTCAAGCTGATTTTTCATCTCAAGCACAACTCCGAATACAACACATATACTTACGGCAACAACAACTCCGCCTATAGCTCCCTCAACAGTCTTTTTAGGTGAAAGCTGCGGTATTAGCTTATGCTTTCCAAATGCCATTCCTGTAAAATATGCTCCTACGTCACATCCAAATGCGCTTAGGAATATGAGCCATACAAATAAATGACCATGTGTGTATTGTCTTGTAAGGTATACATGTGAGATTAGAAAACACACATAGAAAAATCCAAAAAACGTTACTACTCCATCCATAGTATTCCCGCTTTCATGTGTCAGGACAACGTAAATAAGTATTGCCAGCATAAAAAGCGTAACAAACACATTTAGGAGCGATGCGGTATAAATAACCCTCTCTATAAATACCATATAAATTATGGCAGCCCCGAAGCCTATGTAATGGACAGGCTTTATAAATCCACAAAATGCCTTATAAAGCTCATACAGTCCTATTAAGGAAACAACGGTCATTGCAATTTTAAGGGGCAGGCCGCCCAATACAACGAATATGATTAACAAAGGAAGCGCAACAAGCGCTGATATTATTCTTGTCTTCATAATGCCACTCCTATTTATCTGCCGCCAAAACGCCTGTCTCTGTTCTGATAATAACAGATATCCCCATATAAATCTTCTTCGTTATAGTCCGGCCACAATTTATTATTAAATACGAATTCAGAATATGCAATCTGCCATAAAAGAAAATTGCTTATTCTTTCCTCTCCGCTGGTCCTTATAATCAACTCAGGGTCGGGATAAAATCCGGTATCAAGACTCTCGGATATCATTTCTTCTGAAATATCCTCAGCATGAATTTCTCCATTTTCTATTCTCACAGCAATCTTTTTAAGGCCTCTGAGTATATCGTCTCTTCCACCATAGTTGAGCGCAATATGGAGGTTTAAACCGCTTTTATCTGAAGAAATCTTTTCAATAAACTTTATTTTGTCCTGTATATCCCTGTCAAGTCTGCTTCTTTCACCGATTATGTCAATTTTAATATTTTCCTTATCAGCTTTCGCAACGTATCTGTCCAAATAGTTTCTCAATAATTCCATAATACCGCCGATTTCTTCCTGGCTTCTTTTCCAGTTTTCGGTGGAAAACGCATATACCGTAAGATGTTCTACACCGAGCTTATCGGCAGCCCTTGTTATTTCTTCAAGCGTGTCGGCACCGGCTTTATGTCCAAGCTTCCGCGGAAGCATTCTTTTTTTAGCCCATCTTCCGTTACCATCCATAATGATGGCTATATGCTTTGGAAGTCTATTAAAATCTATTTCATCTTTAAGTGATTTCATGCTATCCTCCGTTATTTAAAAAGCCCCATTAAAGCATACTCCAAACAGAGCACGCCGCAGGGGCATATTGTTTTATACCGAAAGAATATCCTTGCTCTTGCTTTCGATTTTTTTATCGATATCAGCAATGTATTTATCAGTAAGCTTTTGTATTTCATCAAGAAGGTCATCCAATATGTCCTCAGAAAACTCGCCCTTCTTCTCCTGCTTTTTGAAAACATCAACAGCGTCTCGTCTGATGTTTCTTATAGCAACCTTTGAGTCCTCTCCTTTTTTCTTAACCTCTTTTGTGAGCTCTTTTCTTCTTTCTTCAGTAAGCTCGGGAAAAACAAGTCTGATTACTTTTCCGTCATTTGAAGGATTTATCCCCAGGTCTGATGTATTAATTGCCTTTTCAATTGCTTTAAGAAGGCTTGATTCCCACGGTTTTATTTCAATTAATCTGGCTTCAGGAACAGTTATATTCCCCACCTGATTGATTGGTGTCTGTGTTCCGTAGTAATCTACTGTAATTTTATCAAGTACCTTTGGGTTCGCCCTTCCTACTCTTATTGTTGAGTAATCGCTCTCAAGAGCTGCAAGAGTTTTTTTCATTTTTTCTTCGTAAACTGATGTTTGTTCTGAC